>NZ_LKBR01000009.1:0-344 GCF_002723595.1 Pseudomonas sp. ICMP 460 | reverse complement strand
CCGCGTATGCAAAACCCGCCCTTGATCTGCTTCAACCACTCAGGTCGGCTTTCAGGCCGCCGTGCTCTTGCTTTTGATCTTTGTGATCTTGATCTTAGAAGCGCCCCGTTAAACCACGATGGCCGCACGCAGGCTTNCCGCACGCAGGCTTGAATCCGTGGGTAACCCGGCAGGACGCCGGGTTAGCCGCGCTGGGCCAAGGATGGCCCATCGCGGCGGCCCACGGATTCAAGCCTGTGGGCGGGCATGCCGAGCCTAAGCGAGGCACCAAGTGGTGGGGCGAGGACCTTTTGGTTACTTTTGGGTCCTTTCAAAAGTGACTCGCTGTAAGAGCGAAACCGATA
>NZ_LKBR01000008.1:0-163736 GCF_002723595.1 Pseudomonas sp. ICMP 460 | reverse complement strand
AGAAGCGCCCCGTTAAACCACGATGGCCGCACGCAGGCTTGAATCCGTGGGTAACCCGGCAGGACGCCGGGTTAGCCGCGCTGGGCCAAGGATGGCCGATCGCGGCGGCCCACGGATTCAAGCCTGTGGGCGGGCATGCCGAGCCTAAGCGAGGCACCGAGTGGTGGGGCGAGGACCTTTTGGTTACTTTTGGGTCCTTTCAAAAGTGACTCGCTGTAAGAGCGAAACCAATACAAGCCATAACCCAAATAAAGGATATACACCCAACCTGAACAACACCCCCAAGCCAGCTTGCCGCGCCACAGCGCTAAATCAAAGATGCCGTGGTCGGCCTAAACGGTTTTAACCCGCTCCGAAGGCCTGCGCACCCCAGCCACAATCTTGTCCACGGCTTTAGTCGCCGCCACCATGCCAAAGGTCGCCGTCACCATCATCACCGCGCCAAACCCACCGGCGCAGTCCAGCTTCACCCCGTCCCCCACAAAGCTCTTCTGCAAACAAATGCTGCCGTCCGGCTTGGGATAACGCAATTGCTCGGTCGAAAACACACACGGCACGCTGTAATGCCGCGTCACCGTGCGCGAAAAACCATAGTCACGGCGCAACGTAGAGCGCACTTTCGACGCCAGCGGATCGTTAAAGGTGCGGTTCAAATCACACACCTGGATCAACGTCGGGTCGATCTGCCCACCCGCACCGCCGGTGGTAATAATCTGAATCTTGCGGCGCTTGCACCAGGCAATCAGCGCAGCCTTGGCGTTAACGGCGTCGATGCAGTCGATCACGCAATCGATGTTCGGCGTGATGTACTCGGCCATGGTCTCGCGGGTCACAAAGTCCGCCACCGCATGCACCGTGCAATCGGGGTTGATGCCGCGCAAGCGCTCAGCCATCACCTCGACCTTGGGCTTGCCCACCGTGCTGTCCAGCGCGTGCAACTGACGGTTGCTGTTACTCACGCAGACATCGTCCAGGTCAAACAGCGAAATCTCGCCCACCCCGCAACGGGCGATGGCTTCCGCCGCCCAGGAGCCCACGCCGCCGACGCCGACGATCGCCACATGGGCTGCTTTCAAGCGTTCCAGGCCTTCAATGCCATACAAGCGGGCAACGCCTGCAAATCGCGGATCTTCTGTGCTCATGACCATTACCCCAAAAACCGGCGCGCATTATAGGGCTACGCAGCCACAAGTTTTAAGCTACACGCTCCAAGTTAAGAACTTAGATGAACTTTCGCTGCCCAATGTGCGGTTTTTCCTGGCCTGCTGTACGCTCAAGGAAGCGCCGGTGTAGGATGCGCGCCGTTCGGCGCAGGCCGGCACCTCTTTTCGTTCCACACCCTTTGGAACCCGAAACAGCTATGGCATCGCGTAAATTTGGACTCAACCTGGTGGTGGTGCTGGCAATTGCCGCGCTGTTCACCGGCTTCTGGGCGCTGATCAACCGCCCGGTTACCACCCCTAACTGGCCTGAGCAGATCTCCGGGTTTTCCTACTCGCCGTTCCAGCAAGGCCAATACCCGCAGAAAGACCAGTACCCCAGCGACGACGAGATGCGTCAAGACCTTGCGATCATGAGCAAGCTGACGGACAACATCCGTACTTATTCGGTGGACGGCACCCTGCAAGACATCCCCAAGCTGGCGGAAGAGTTCGGCCTGCGCGTAACGCTGGGGATCTGGATCAGCCCGGACCTTGAACGCAACGAACGCGAGATCCAACGCGCCATCGAGTTGGCCAATACCTCGCGCAGCGTGGTGCGGGTGGTGGTCGGCAACGAAGCGTTGTTCCGTGAAGAAATTACCCCTGAAGCGCTGATCGTGCTGCTCGACCGCGTGCGCGCCGCCGTGAAAGTGCCGGTGACCACCTCCGAGCAATGGCACATCTGGGAAAAGTACCCGCAACTGGCCAAGCACGTCGACCTGATTGCCGCGCACATCCTGCCGTTCTGGGAATTCATCCCGATGGACAAGGCCGGCCAATACGTACTCGACCGTGCCCGAGACCTGAAAAAACTCTTCCCGAAAAAGCCGTTGCTGCTGTCGGAAGTTGGCTGGCCGAGTAACGGACGCATGCGCGGCGGCAATGAAACCTCGCCTGCCGACCAGGCCATTTACCTGCGCACGCTGGTCAACAAGCTCAACCGCCAGGGCTACAACTACTTCGTGATCGAGGCCTTCGATCAGCCGTGGAAAGTCAGCGACGAAGGCTCGGCCGGCGCTTATTGGGGCGTATACAACGCCGCGCGCCAGCAAAAATTCAACTTTGAAGGCCCGGTGGTCGCGATTCCGCAGTGGCGCGTGCTGGCCATCGGCTCGGTGGTGCTTGCGCTGCTGTCGCTGACCTTGCTGATGATCGACGGCTCGGCCCTGCGCCAGCGTGGCCGTACCTTCCTGACCTTTATCGCGTTCCTGTGCGGGTCGGTGTTGGTGTGGATCGGCTACGACTACAGCCAGCAATACAGCACCTGGTTCAGCCTGACTGTTGGTTTCTTGTTGGCACTCGGCGCCCTCGGCGTGTTTATCGTATTGCTCACCGAAGCCCACGAACTGGCGGAAGCGGTGTGGACCCACAAGCGCCGGCGTGAATTCCTGCCGGTGGAAGGCGATTCGCACTACCGCCCGAAAGTGTCGATTCATGTGCCGTGCTACAACGAGCCGCCGGAGATGGTCAAACAGACCCTCGACGCCCTGGCCGCCCTCGATTACCCGGACTTCGAAGTCCTGATCATCGACAACAACACCAAAGACCCGGCGGTGTGGGAACCGGTGCGCGACTACTGCGAAACCCTCGGCCCGCGCTTCAAGTTCTTCCACGTCGCGCCGCTGGCCGGTTTCAAGGGCGGCGCGCTGAACTACCTGATCCCGCACACCGCCAAGGACGCCGAAGTGATCGCGGTGATCGACTCGGACTACTGCGTGTCGCCGAACTGGCTCAAGCACATGGTGCCGCACTTCGCCGACCCGAAAATCGCCGTGGTGCAGTCGCCGCAGGATTACCGCGACCAGAACGAAAGCACCTTCAAGAAGCTCTGCTACGCGGAATACAAAGGCTTCTTCCATATCGGCATGGTCACGCGTAACGACCGCGACGCGATCATCCAGCACGGCACCATGACCATGACCCGTCGCTCGGTGCTCGAAGAACTCGGTTGGGCTGACTGGTGCATCTGCGAAGACGCCGAACTTGGCCTGCGCGTGTTCGAGAAAGGCCTGTCGGCGGCGTATTACCACGACAGCTACGGCAAGGGCCTGATGCCGGATACCTTTATCGACTTCAAGAAACAGCGTTTCCGCTGGGCCTATGGCGCGATTCAGATCATCAAGCGTCACACCGCAAGCTTGCTGCGTGGCAAAGGCACCGAGTTGACCCGTGGCCAGCGCTATCACTTCCTCGCGGGCTGGCTGCCGTGGGTGGCGGATGGCATGAACATCTTCTTCACCGTTGGCGCCCTGCTGTGGTCGGCGGCAATGATCATCGTGCCCACCCGTGTCGACCCGCCGCTGCTGATTTTCGCGATTCCGCCGCTGGCGTTGTTCGTGTTCAAGGTGGGCAAGATCATCTTCCTCTATCGTCGTGCGATGGGCGTGAACCTCAAGGACGCGTTCTGCGCAGCACTGGCCGGGTTGGCGTTGTCGCACACCATCGCGAAAGCGGTGCTGTATGGCTTCTTCACCACCAGTATTCCGTTCTTTCGTACACCGAAAAACGCGGATAACCACGGCTTCTGGGTCGCGATTTCCGAAGCCCGCGAAGAAATGTTCATCATGCTGCTGTTGTGGGGCGCGGCGCTGGGGATTTACCTGGTGCAGGGCCTGCCGAGCAATGACATGCGCTTCTGGGTGGTGATGCTGCTGGTGCAATCGCTGCCATACGTGGCAGCGTTGATCATGGCGTTCCTCTCGTCGCTGCCAAAACCTGCGGCGAAGGCTGAGCCGGTAACGGCCGTGTAAAAACTTGCGCAATGCACTAAACGGCGGCCTCTGGCCGCCGTTTTGCTATAAGATAACGGCCGTTTTGCAAGACTTGGCCTAGCCCTGCTTTCTGTGGGAGCTGGCTTGCCTGCGATGGCATCGCCGCGGCGTACCTGCCAGACCGCGGCGCCTGCATCGCAGGCAAGCCAGCTCCCACATTGAATCTGCGCCCATTCAGGTTGTGTATTCCACACTCGTCCTGCGCCCATCACACGCTTCCGGAGTTTTCCCATGACGGCCCATGCCGACCTTTCGCCGACCCTTCAACTCGCCATCGACCTGATCCGTCGCCCCTCGGTGACGCCGATCGACGCCGACTGCCAGAAGCTGATGATGCAGCGCCTGGGCGACGCCGGTTTTGCGCTTGAGCCCATGCGCATCGAAGATGTGGACAACTTCTGGGCCACCCACGGCAAGCACGCTGGCCCGGTGCTGTGCTTTGCCGGCCACACTGACGTGGTGCCGACCGGCCCGGTGCAGGCTTGGCAGAACGACCCGTTCGACGCGCTGATCGACGACAACGGCATGCTCTGCGGGCGTGGCGCGGCAGACATGAAAGGCAGCCTGGCAGCGATGCTGGTAGCGGCCGAGCGTTTCGTCGGCGACTACCCGGACCACAAGGGCTCGGTCGCCTTCCTGATCACCAGCGATGAAGAAGGCCCGGCGCACCACGGCACCAAAGCGGTGATCGAGCGTCTGGCGGCACGTAAAGAGCGCCTCGACTGGTGCATCGTCGGCGAACCGTCGAGTACTGCGCTGGTCGGCGACGTGGTCAAGAACGGCCGTCGCGGCTCGCTCGGCGCCACCCTCACGGTGCGCGGCGTACAAGGCCACGTGGCCTACCCGCACTTGGCGAAGAACCCGATTCACCTGGCCGCACCCGCCCTGGCGGAACTCGCCGCCGAGCATTGGGATGACGGCAACACGTTCTTCCCGCCGACCAGTTTCCAGATCTCCAACCTCAACTCCGGCACCGGCGCCACCAACGTGATCCCCGGTGACCTGACGGCAGTGTTCAACTTCCGCTTCTCCACCGAGTCCACCGTTGAAGCCCTGCAACAGCGCGTTGCGGCGATCCTCGACAAGCACGGCCTGGACTGGCACATAGAATGGGCGTTGTCGGGCTTGCCGTTCCTCACCGAACCGGGCGCGCTGCTGGATGCGGTGTCGGCCAGCATCAAAGCGATTACCGGCCGTGACACCAAAGCGTCCACCAGCGGCGGCACGTCGGATGGGCGTTTCATTGCCACCCTCGGCACCCAAGTGGTGGAGCTGGGCCCGGTTAACGCGACAATTCACCAGGTTAACGAACGCATCCTGGCCAGCGACCTCGATGTGCTCACCGAAATCTATTACCAGACCCTGATCAAGTTGCTCGCCTGATGCTCGCTTGCCCCCTTTGCAGTGCACCGCTCAACCCCGTCGAGAATGGCGTCGCATGCCCGGCCGGGCACCGTTTCGACCGGGCGCGCCAGGGCTACCTGAACCTGTTGCCGGTGCAGCACAAAAACAGCCGCGACCCGGGCGATAACCTCGCGATGGTCGAGGCGCGCCGCGACTTCCTCAACGCCGGGCACTACGCGCCAGTGGCCAAGCGCTTGGCCGAGCTGGCCGCCGAGCGCGCGCCGCAACGCTGGGTAGACATCGGTTGCGGCGAGGGCTATTACACCGCGCAAATCGCCGATGCCCTGCCCCACGCCGACGGCTATGCGCTGGACATCTCCAAAGAAGCGGTCAAGCGCGCGTGCAAACGCAACCCGGCGCTGACCTGGTTGATCGCCAGTATGGCGCGTGTACCGCTGGCCGATGCGAGCTGCCAGTTCCTCGCCAGTGTGTTCAGCCCGCTGGACTGGGATGAGGCCAAACGCCTGCTCAGCCCGGGCGGCGGCTTGATGAAGGTCGGCCCCACCGCCGGCCACCTGATGCAATTGCGCGAGCGCCTGTACGACGAAGTGCGCGAGTACACCGACGACAAGCACTTGGCGCTGGTGCCGGACGGCATGAGCCTGGCGCACAGCGAAACCCTTGAGTTCACGCTGAGCCTGGCTGAACACACAGACCGCGCCAACCTGCTGGCCATGACGCCCCACGGCTGGCGTGCCAGCGCCGAACGCCGTAACGAGGTGATCGAAGCGGCCGAGCCGCTGCAGGTCACGGTGTCGATGCGCTACGATTATTTCGTGCTTCAATAACCGACTTTTAAGCATCCGCGAATGGATTTTCGAATCCCGCAACGAGGAACATCCATGCGCCAACCTGATATTGAGATTTACCTGAAAGACGCCGACGTCGACTACAAGGCCATCGCCGCCTGGCTGGGCGCCGCACTGGGCCCGTGCACCGACTGGGTCCAGCGAGGCCAGACCTACAAGTGCAAGGCCGGCAGCGTGCCGGTGACCTGGCTGCCTAAAGCCGTGGGCAAATGGAACAGCCTGTACCTGGAAAGCGACCAGACCCCGTGGGACGACGACATCGCCTGCGCCCGCGCCGCGTTTGCCGCGCTGAACGTCGAAGTGCGTTGCGCACCGGGCAGTTGGGTTGAGGAAGAAGGCGAAGAAAGTGCCGACACCTGGATCCGCATCAGCGCAGACGGTGAAGAGCAGATCACCTGGAAAACGGCTTGAAAACAGCTGCGAGCGGCAAGCTTCAAGCGGCAAGTTAGAGCGCTTGCAGCCTGCCACTTGCAGCTTGCAGCTTGCAGCTTGAAGCTTGAAGCTTGCCGCTGCCCCTTGCCCTACGGTTATAGGCCGACCACATCCTCGGCCTGTAACCCCTTCTCGCCGGTTACCACGGCGTATTCCACCTGCTGGCCTTCGGCCAACGAACGGTGGCCATCACCGCGAATGGCGCGGTAGTGCACAAACACATCCTTGCCGTCTTCGCGTTGAATAAACCCATAGCCTTTTGCATCGTTGAACCACTTCACATTGCCGAGTTCGCGCGTTGCCATTTTTTTACTCCCACATGCTTTTTATTGTTGAGTCGCTCGCATTGAACTGCCGAGTATAAGACAGGCTCAAAAACCATCAACTCAAGTTTATATCGCCGCTTTTTTGCCGATTTTCGGCGAATACGGCACACTACCCGCCCGAGCGCCTGCTCGGTTTTTTCCACTTCAAGCAGCACGCCTATGACCCGCTCTCCGTTCCGCCGTCTGGTGTTTGGCACCTTGCGCCGACTGTTGTACCTCTGGGTTCGGTCGGAGACCATCAACCAGTCGTCCCTCACCCTTAACCTCGACCGCAGCCGGCCGGTGTTTTATGTGCTGCAATCGCCCTCCCTCAGCGAATTGTCGGTGGTCGATAAAGAGTGCACCAAGGCCGGCCTGCCGCGCCCGGTGCTGCCGGTATCGGTGGGCCCGCTGATGGAGCCTGCGGCGTTCTTTTACCTCACGCCCGAGCCGGACTGGCTAGGCCGCCAAGACAAGCGCGGCGCGCCGCCAACCCTGACCCGCCTGGTCAACACCCTGACCGAGCACGCCGAAGAGAATGCACAAATCATTCCCGTCAGCGTGTTCTGGGGGCAGTCGCCCGAAAGCGAGTCCAGCCCGTGGAAACTGCTGTTTGCCGACAGCTGGGCCGTGACCGGGCGCCTGCGCCGGTTGCTGAGCATCCTGATTTTGGGCCGCAAGACCCGCGTGCAATTCTCCGCGCCTATCAACCTGCGTGAATTGATCGAGCACAATAAAGGTCACGAACGGACAGTGCGCATGGCGCAACGCATCCTTCGTGTGCACTTTCGTAACCTGAAGACCGCAGTGATCGGCCCCGACCTGTCGCACCGCCGTAACCTGGTGAAAGGCTTAGTCAACATGCCGCTGGTGCGCCAGGCCATTCTGGATGAGGCCGAGCGCGAGAAAATCACCCCGGAAAAAGCCAAGGCCCAGGCCCTGCGGTACGGCAACGAGATCGCCTCGGACTACACCTACACCGCGATCCGTTTCCTTGAAGTGGTGCTGAGCTGGTTCTGGAACAAAATCTACGACGGCATCAAGGTCAACAACATCGAAGGCGTGCAACAGGTTGCCCAGGGTTACGAGGTGATTTACGTGCCTTGCCACCGCAGCCATATCGACTACCTGCTGCTGTCCTATTTACTCTTCAAAAACGGCCTGACGCCGCCGCATATCGCCGCTGGCATCAACCTGAACATGCCGGTGATCGGCAGACTGCTGCGCCGTGGCGGTGCGTTTTTCATGCGCCGCACCTTCAAGGGCAACCCGCTGTACACCTCGGTGTTCAACGAATACCTGCACACCCTGTTCACCAAGGGCTTCCCGGTGGAGTACTTCGTCGAAGGCGGGCGCTCACGTACCGGGCGCATGCTGCAACCCAAAACCGGGATGCTGGCGATCACCTTGCGCAGTTTCTTGCGCTCATCGCGCATGCCGATCGTCTTCGTGCCGGTGTACATCGGCTACGAACGCGTGCTGGAAGGCCGTACCTACCTCGGCGAGCTGCGCGGCGCGAGCAAGAAGAAAGAGTCGATTTTCGATATTTTCAAAGTGGTCGGCGCGCTCAAGCAGCGCTTTGGCCAAGTCGCGGTCAACTTCGGCGAACCGATCAAGCTGGCCGAGTTTCTTGATGCCGAGCAACCCGATTGGCGCACCCAAGAGCTTGGCCCGAACTATAAACCTGCGTGGCTCAACCAAACCACGCACCGGCTCAGCGAGCAGGTGGCACGCCACCTGAACGAAGCCGCCGCGGTGAACCCGGTTAACCTGGTGGCCCTGGCGCTGCTCTCCACCACGCGGCTGGCGCTGGATGAACAGGCCATGGCGCGCCAGTTAGACCTGTACCTGGCGCTGCTGCGCCGCGTGCCGTACTCGCCGCATACCACCTTGCCGGAAGGCGATGGCCTGGCGCTGATCAAGCACGTCAAGGACATGGACCTGCTGTCGGAACAGAGCGACGCCTTGGGCAAGATTCTGTACCTGGACGAGCAAAACGCGGTCCTGATGACCTACTACCGCAACAACGTGCTGCACATCTTCGCCCTGCCCGCGTTGCTCGCCAGCTTCTTCCAGAGCAGCTCGCGGATGAGCCGCGAACAGATCCTGCGCTATACCCACGCGCTGTACCCGTACCTGCAATCGGAGCTGTTTATCCGCTGGTCGCTGGAAGCATTGGACGCAGTAGTCGACCAATGGCTGGAGGCTTTCGTCGAACAAGGCCTGCTGCGCTTCGAAAACCAGGTGTACCTGCGCCCGGCCCCAAGTTCACGGCACTTTGTGCTGCTGACGCTGCTGTCCAAAAGCATCGCCCAGACCCTGCAACGCTTTTACATGGCGATCTCGCTGCTGCTCAACAGCGGCCGCAACAGCATCAGCGCCGAAGAGCTGGAAGACCTGTGCACGATCATGGCCCAACGCCTGTCGATCCTGCACGGCCTGAATGCCCCGGAGTTCTTCGACAAAAGCCTTTTCCGACATTTTATTCAGACGTTGCTGGAGCAAGATGTGCTGCGCCGCGACGAAGCGGGCAAGTTGAGCTATCACGACATGCTTGGCGAACTGGCTGAAGGCGCGGCAAAACGCGTGCTGCCGGCGGATATTCGCCTGTCGATCCGCCAGGTCGCCTTGCACCGCGTCGACGGTGCGGTCGAGGCGCCCGGCGAACCTGAGCCGCTCACGTCTGAAGAAAGCCGCTAGATTGAACGAGGCGCCGGGTAAATTCCGGCGCCGCTGAAAAGGAGCCGCACGTTGAAAAAAATCATTCTACTGGGCCTGACCGCCCTGCTCGGAGCCTGCCAATCGATGACGCCTGCGCCCAGGGGCAACCTCGATGGCGAAGTGTTCTACCTGCAACGCAGCGCGCTGCCGCCCGACGCCACGTTGAATGTCAGCTTGCTGGATGTGTCGCTGATGGACGCCCCAGCCATGACCCTGGCGCAACAAAACGGCCCGGTCAAAGGGCAGGTGCCACTGGCGTTTCACCTGCGCTACGACCCCGCTCAGGTCAAGCCGGGCCACACGTACTCGGTGAGCGCTCGCATCGAACGGGATGGCAAGCTACTGTTTGCCACCACCGAACGGCACACCGTGCAACTCAACGGCCAAGACCCTCAACCGCTGCGCGTGCGGGTTGATCCGGTCGCCCACTGATGTTCTCCAGACCACACGTCAGATCAAAAGGAAGCGCTCATGCTCCGTAACTCCCTTCGCCTTACTGCCCTGTGCGCAGGCCTGCTGCTCGGCGCCAATGCCATGGCCTTGAACCTTGGCAGCCTGTCACAAAGCGATGCCAGCGGCGGTCTCAAAGATGCACTCACCCAAGGCGCACAGATCGCCGTGAAACAACTGGGCGTACCCGGTGGTTTCAGCAACAACCCCGAGGTAAAAATCGGCCTGCCCGGCAAACTCGGCAAAGTCGCCGACAAGCTGAAACTGTTTGGCATGGGCGATCAGGTCACTCAACTCGAAACCAGCATGAACAAGGCGGCTGAAACCGCCGTGACCCAAGCGCAACCGATCTTGGTCAATGCGGTGAAAAACATGAGCGTGACCGACGCCAAGGGCATCCTCAGCGGAGGCCAGGACTCGGCTACCCAATACCTGAACAAAAGCAGCCGTGAAGAGATTCGCGCCAAGTTCCTGCCGATCGTCAAGGCCGCCACCGACAAGGTTGGCGTTGCCCAACAGTACAACGCACTGGCCGGCAAGGCTGCCGCGTTTGGCGCGGTTGATGCCAAAAGTGCCAACGTCGAAAGTTACGTGACCGAACAGGCGCTGGACGGCTTGTTCAAGATGATCGCGCAACAGGAAGAAACCATTCGCAAGAACCCGGCGGCTGCGGCCACCAGCTTGGCGAAGAAGGTGTTCGGCGCGCTGTAACCCGCCAGCATAAGCACTGTATGACTGCGCCAAGGCCGCTGATAACGGGCCTTGGCGCAATTGTTTCAGGCTGAGTGTTTCAACAGCTCAGCGTGAAAAGTGAATGCATCGGACCAGGCGACAATTGAGGCGCATGGACCGGGTGTGGCGTCACTTGCGCCTGATGAGGCGTGTCGTAATGCAGTTGGGCAGGGCAACCCTGCCCGGAAGCTGCGTGGGTTACCTCAGGACGAGGACGGTGACTCCCGCCGTTTCCGGCCCCCGGCTTATGTGGTGCTGCGGGCTCGGATGCTCTGTTAGAGAGATGACCGCCCAGCAAAGCGCCGAGAAATGCACCTTTGAACGCTGCGATAGCAGAAAAAATCGACATATGACACTCCACAAACTGATTGAATCAGGCACGACCGCCAAACGGCGAAACCGAAACCTGCGCCTGTCCATCAGGCAATTCTGAGTGGAGTGAAAAGACTTAACGTTCCCAGTGCCCCAATGCCGGGTTGCATCGTTATGTAAATCAGTGAATCACCGAGCCCGCCAGTCGCCCCAGCATCAGCGTGGCAAAACAGCAGATGGCCACGGAGGTTGCCCGATTGATTTTCAACGGCGTAAGCCACGTCTTTTCAACCCCTTCGAACCGACTGCCTAACACAATCCAGGCCGACCCTACCGGTATCACCACCAACGCCAGCGTGGCCATAAACCCCGCATAACCCTGTAGCGAGGCAAATGCGCCGATCGGCGCGATAAACGAAGCGATCAACAGGCCTTTCGGGTTCATCACCGTGAGCCAGAAGAAATACACGCCGCCGAAACGATCGTGGCTCGACTCCACGCCGCCGTTGTTGCGTTGCCAGAGCGTGTAGGAAAGTTGCAGCAGGTAGCAGACAGCCGCCAACTGCGCGGCCTTCACAGCCCATGGCGACCAGGCCGATAAATAGAACAGCGCCGCGCCCCAGACAGATACTTGAATCAGATAAGCCAGGCATTCGATCAATGCCATACGCCACGAAGCAGCAAACCCGAACAGCACGCCAGCGCGCATTAACAGGGTGTTTGTCGGCCCAGGCACGACCAGCAGCAACACCAGCGCAGAAATGGTCGCAAACATGAAGATTGTCCTCGGCTGGGCATGAGTTTTTTCCGTCAATCGATAGCGCTACGACGCCAGCGTGAATGACCAGGCGAGCGTCGCTACCATCAAAATCGCGAAGCTTACGTTAAGTCGTCGACTCCAAGTGGGGTGGATAAACAACGTGCGCATCCTGCTGCCCGCAAACAGCCATAAAAAGTCGAAAACCACACACACCGACAGACAGATCAGCGCCTTTGCAGCCTGCTCCCAAGCAGGTGTCGCGCCCAAGGTGAAACTGCCTAACAACGCCGCAAACGCGGCATACGCCTTGATGTTCGCGACACCTAACACAAACCCTGTGCCCCAGCCCGGCGAGGCCGCAGCGTGTTCCTCGTTGATGGGCGGCGCAGTACCCATGCGAAATGCCAGCCATAAAATATAAACAATCGAAATGACCGTCAGTGATGTAGCCAGCACCGGGAAGCGGTGCAAGACCACATACAGCCCCGTGCCCACCAACGCCATCGCGATCGCCAGCCCTGCTGTAATCCCGACGAAAAA
Organism: Pseudomonas sp. ICMP 460; assembly: GCF_002723595.1. Taxonomy (NCBI): domain Bacteria; kingdom Pseudomonadati; phylum Pseudomonadota; class Gammaproteobacteria; order Pseudomonadales; family Pseudomonadaceae; genus Pseudomonas; species Pseudomonas sp. ICMP 460. The sequence continues at coordinate 151,298 of NZ_LKBR01000008.1, read as the reverse complement.
CTGAACCGAGCGCCGCATGCCATAGGCCGCCCCGCTCGCCGCCAATGCCAGGGTGGCGGGTCCGGGGCTGGCGAGTAAGGCGATGGCTGCGACGGTGAAGGTCAATACCGCTGAGTAAATGGGGGGTTCGGGCATATACGTCTCCTCTGCAGCACTGCGGGTACCGACTTAGCGGGGCAGTCCGTTTTCGTGGCAGTAGTAGACAGTCCGGTGGTTCTTCATAAAATCGATCACGCTATCAGCAATGGCCATCGGGTCCGCGTTGTGCAACAGCACCTTGGCAATTTGCTCGGCTATCCAGGCCATTTCCGGCGCCTTCATACCCAGGCGGGTAACCTCGACGCTGCCCAGCCGAATGCCTGTTTCGTTGTACGGGTCCGTGTCCCAAGGCAGCGGCATTTCGTTGGTTATGATGTTGGCGGCCGTGAGCCGCTGCACCGCCTCACGGCCGCTGGCAAAGGGTTTTGAATCAATCACGATCTGATGGGTTCGGGTGTAACCCTGCTCTCGATAGAAGGCGGTCACGCCCCTGCTATCCAAATGCATGGCCAGCGCCTGCGCGTTACTCACCACCTGTTTCATATAGGTCTTCCCGTACTCCAGCATCTCGGTGGCTGCCACGGCGAGCGCCGCCACGCGGTTGATCTGATGGCTGCCAGTCAAGGTGGGGAAAATGGCATCATGCAGCCGCGCGGTTAATGCGCCATCGTTCCACACCATCACTCCGCCCTGCGGGCCACTGAACGTTTTGCCGGAGGAGCCGGTCATGAGGTCAGCGCCTTCTGCCAGCGGGTCTTGAAACATTCCGGCACTGACCAAGCCCAATTGATGAGCTGCATCGAAATAGACTTTTCCACCCCAGGGTGAAACGATTCTCTTGATGTCGGCCACCGGGAGCGGGAACAGGGTCAGTGTCATACCCAACCCAACCAACGCCGGTTTCAGGGTCTGCGCCACTTCACTAAAGCGCGTGAGGTCGATTTCTGCAGTCTTGTGCACAAAGGGAATGTCCCAGACCTTGAGCCCACGCACACCGGGCGGCCCGTTGGTTCGGTTGCTGGTGTCACCGCCCCTGATCACCGGCACCGTCATGACGTTGTCTTCGGGACGGGCCAGCGCCGTGTACGCCGCAAGTACGGCTGCCATACCGCCCATCAATCGATGATCAGCATGCTGAGCGCGCAACGTGACTTTCAACAGCTCCACGCAAAGCGATTCCAACTCATCGATATGCTTCATGCCGGAAAAAAAACGGTTGTCACGTCCGATATGCCCGCCCGATGCACGTGTACCGACTTCACTGGACAGCAAAGCGCGCACGCACGGGCTGGTGGGCGACTCAGCGGCGACAAGATTGATGCATTGCTGCCCGCGCCACAGTTCGTTTCGAACGACTGCAGTCTTGACCAGTTCGGCCATGGCTGCGTGTGATTGCGCCTCTTTTAGTAAGGCGCTGGCGTGCTGGAGACATTCAGTATCGTGCATGACTTGCATCCCATGGAGTCACGTGACAACCAGACCCGCGTTTTTCAAGTGGTTTTTTTTGCAGCCTCTACGTGTTGGTCTTCCCACCAGCGATCATTGCCGTGCAGGTGCCGGGTTAGATCTTTTTCAGCAGCCCACGTCATGTTGAGGATGATTCGAGTGGCATCCTCATTGAGTGGAATGGTGCGGTGCAGCGTGGTGTCCGTGCGCAGGAAATAAATATCCCCCGTCTTGAAGCCGTAGGTCGCAATCGGATGACTGCACAACAGTTCGTGGATTCGGGGGTTGGATTTATTCCACGAGGTGTGAGGCACACATTGCAGCATCCCGCCCTTGGCGACAGAAGGCGTTTCGATAATCCAGATCAGCGCAAAACTGTAATCACCCCAGTGCCACCCGTGGGTATCACCTTTGCGCTCCTGCTTGGTGATCAGGTACTCCTCGTCCCTGGAGACAGACGCGACGACCCTCGTACCGGCAATCAGCGACAAGGTGTCGAGCAGTACGGCGGACTTCGACAGCGCATTGATCAACGGGCTGTTTTCAGCGATGAACTCGCTGCGCACCACACTCATGTATCGCGGTGTGTTGTCGGTGGTTGCCAAGTGCAAGTCACGGCGCTCAAGTTGACGGTCGATCAAGCCATTGACTTCAGCCGTTACCTTTTCACGCAACGCATCATCGACTATATCGCGCGCCCTTATAAATCCGTTACGGGAGAACTCATGACGCAGCGACAACACCTCTTCCTCAGGAAAGTTGGCATGGTGATATTTCTGCAAATACGCTTCATCAAGTGCTTCGTTCATTTCAATTCCTCGAAAAATAAATCAAGTTGAAACAGACACTGGCCGAAAAACAATAGGCAGTCCTTTTCAAAAAATCCATTATTTTCTGAGGGTTCTGTGGTATGTAAGATTTTCCCGCTATTTCATCAATGTTCGTAAGGTCCATCTAATGAAAAAGCTTCCAAAGAGCGATAAAAAACCAGACCCGATTGACCGAGCGATTATTCTTGCCCTTCACCAGAACGCGCGCATGTCGATACGCGCGCTGAGTCGTCAAGTCGGCTTATCTGCGCCGGGCTGCAGCGAACGCCTCAAGCGCCTGGAAGTCTCAGGCGTCATCAGCGGGTTCAGCGTTGCGTTGGGTGCCCAGGCCTTGGGCTATGACTTGCAAGCGTTGGTAAGGGTTAAACCCTTTACGGAGAAGTTCCAGACGGTGGAACGGTTACTCGCGCAAATGCCTGAATGCGTGGGCGACGACAGTTTCGTCTGCCATCTCTATGTCGCATCTGTTAGCCACTTGGACCTTGCACTGCAAAAAATTACAGCACTGGCTGACACACATACATCAATTATAAAAACAGTCGTGACGAAACTACCCACCTTCTAAACAACTCTGCGAGAGATAGGCATCCGTTAATAGAAGCCATTGACTGTCAGCCCCTTCCTACTTGCCAGCATCAAACTTAAACACTTACCGGGCGCATGCATCTATCGCCACGCGCCCTGTTATTGAACTGTTTGCTTATACGTGCCGAGTTTCCTTCTTGACGCGAAACCACGCAGCATACAGCGCAGGCAGGAACAATAGCGTCAACGCCGTCGCGACAATTAATCCACCCATGATCGCCACGGCCATCGGCCCGAAGAACACGCTGCGTGACAGCGGAATCATTGCCAGCACCGCCGCGAGGGCTGTCAGCACAATCGGGCGGAAGCGTCGGACGGTGGCTTCGATGATTGCCTGCCATTGCGGCAGGCCGGCTTTGATGTCTTGTTCGATCTGGTCCACCAGGATCACCGAATTACGCATGATCATGCCTGACAGGGCGATGGTCCCGAGCATGGCGACAAAGCCGAACGGCTGGCGGAACAGCAGCAGGAACAAGGTCACGCCGATCAAGCCCAGCGGTGCCGTCAGAAACACCATGGCAGTGCGCGAGAAGCTGCGCAGTTGCAGCATCAGCAACGTCAGCACCACCACGATAAACAGTGGCACGCCGGCTTTGACCGAGTTCTGGCCACGCGCGGCGTCCTCGACGGTGCCGCCCACTTCAACCAGGTAGCCGTCGGGCAATTCGGCGCGCACGTCTGCAAGGGTCGGCAGAATTTGCTGCACCAACGTCGCCGGCTGTTCCTTGCCGTAGATGTCGGCGCGCACGGTCACGGTCGGCAGGCGGTTGCGGTGCCAGATGACGCCCTCTTCAAAACCATATTCAAGGGTGGCGATCTGCGACAGCGCCACGCTTTTGCCGTTGTCGGTGGGCACCGCCAGGCTTGGCAGCAGCGACAATTCGGTGCGTTCATGCACGGTGCCGCGCATGAGGATTTCGATCAACTCGTTGTCCTCGCGGTATTGGCTGACGGTGGCCCCGGTGAGTGAACGCTGCAGGAATTTCGACAGGTTGGCGGTGCTCACGCCAAGTGCGCGGGCGCGGTCCTGGTGGACATTGAGGTAGACGATCTTGCTAGGCTCTTCCCAGTCCAGGTGCACGTTGACCACGTGGGTATTTTCGCGAACTTTGGCCGCCACTTTGCGCGCCAGGGCGCGGACTTGTTCGATGTGCTCGCCGGTCACCCGAAACTGCACCGGGTAACCCACCGGCGGGCCGTTCTCGAGGCGCGTGACACGCGAGCGCAGCGCGGGGAATTGCTCGTTAAGTGTTTCGATCAGCCATGTGCGCAGGCTTTCGCGCTCTTCGATGGTCTTCGCCAACACCACAACTTGCGCAAAGCTGACCGCTGGCAGTTGCTGGTCCAGCGGCAGGTAAAAGCGCGGCGAACCGGTGCCCACGTAGGCCACATAGTTGTCGATGCCGGCGTGTTCCTTGAGCAAGGCCTCCAGGCGTTTGACCTGCTCGGCGGTGTTGCTCAGCGAAGCGCCCTCGGCCAGTTTCAGGTCGACCATCAGCTCGAGTCGACCCGAGGCCGGGAAAAACTGTTGCGGCACAAAGCGAAACAGTGCGACCGAGCCGATAAACAACAACAGCGTGAGGATGATCACGGTTTTACGCCTGCGCACGCACCATTCGAGCAAGCGTCTTACGCGCTGGTAGAAGGGTGTGCCGTAGGGGTCATGCCCGTCAGCGCCGTGTTTGGCCGCATGAATTTTCGCCAGGTCGGGCAGGAGTTTTGCCCCCAGGTACGGCACGAACACCACGGCAGCAACCCATGAGGCGAGCAGTGCGATGGTCACTACCTGAAAAATCGAGCGGGTGTATTCGCCGGTGCTCGATTGCGCGGTGGCAATCGGCAGAAAGCCCGCTGCCGTAATCAATGTGCCGGTGAGCATAGGGAATGCAGTGCTGGTCCAGGCGAAGCTGGCAGCCTTGAGCCGGTCGTAGCCCTGCTCCATTTTGATCGCCATCATTTCCACGGCGATGATGGCGTCATCCACCAACAGGCCCAAGGCCAGGACCAGTGCGCCGAGGGAAATTTTGTGCAGCCCGATGCCGAGGTAATACATGCAGGCAAAGGTCATCGCCAATACCAGCGGAATCGCCAGGGCCACCACCATGCCAGTGCGCATGCCGAGGGAGAAGAAACTCACCAGCAGCACGATGGCCAGCGCCTCCGCCAGCACCTGGACGAATTCTCCGACGCTGGTTTTCACCGCCGCCGGTTGGTCCGACACCTTGCGCAGCTCCATGCCAGCAGGAAGGTTCTTCTGCAAGCGTGCGAACTCGGCTTCAAGCGCCTTGCCGAGTAGCAGAATATCGCCGCCGTCCCGCATCGCCACCGCCAAGCCGATGGCGTCCGCGCCCATGTAACGCATGCGCGGTGCCGGGGGGTCGTTGAAACCCCGCTGAATCTCGGCCACGTCGCCAATACGGAACGTGCGGTCACCGACGCGAATCGGGAAGTTGCGGATTTCTTCAACCGTCTTGAAGTTGCCCGACACACGCAGTTGCACACGCTCGCTCGGGGTTTCAAAGAAGCCCGCCGTAGAGACGCCGTTCTGCTCCTGCAACGCCTGCTGTACCGCCGCCAATGGCAGGCCGAGCGTGGCGAGTTTGAGGTTGGACAGCTCGATCCAGATCTTCTCGTCCTGTAGGCCGAGTAGCTCGACCTTGCCCACATCCGCCACGCGTTGCAGTTGAATCTGGATGCGGTCGGCGTAGTCCTTGAGCACGGCGTAATCGAAACCATCGCCAGTCAGGGCATAGATATTGCCGAACGTGGTGCCGAATTCATCGTTGAAAAACGGCCCCTGAATGTCCGGCGGCAAGGTCTGGCGAATATCGCTGATCTTCTTGCGCACTTGGTACCAAAGCTCGGGAATTTGCGATGAGTGCATCGAATCACGCGCCATAAAGGTGACCTGCGATTCGCCAGGGCGCGAGAACGAAACAATGCGCTCGTACTCGCCGGTCTCCATCAGTTTTTTCTCGATACGCTCGGTGACTTGGCGCGAGACTTCCTGGGCTGTGGCGCCGGGCCAGTTGGTTTTGATCACCATGGCCTTGAAAGTGAACGGCGGGTCTTCGCTTTGCCCCAGCTTGGTGTAGGACAGAGTACCGACCACCGCCAGCAGGATCATCAAGAACAGCACGATCTGGCGATTACGCAACGCCCATTCGGAAAGATTGAAACGCATCGGGGATTACTCCTTGGCCGCCAGATTCACCACGCGGTTGTCACGATCCACCGGGCGCACTTGCTGGCCCTCATGGAGTACGTGCACGCCCGCCGCGATCACCCAATCCGTCGCAGCCAAGCCCTCCAGCACCGGCACGGTTTTTTCGCCAAAGGCACCGATGCGCACCGGGGTGCGTTTCAACGTGTTGTCCGGCTGCACACGCCAGACGTAGGACGCGCCGTTCTCCGCACTCAGCGCCGACAGCGGCACCGACAGCGCAATCACGCCGTCAGCCTGAATGAACACACGGGCACTCTGGCCAAGTTCGGCAGGGACTTTGCCGCCGGTGAACGCGACACGCGCAGCGAAAGTGCGCGATTTAGGGTCGGCGGCGGGTGACAGTTCACGAATGCGCCCGGCAAAACGCTGGTCGGGCTGGCTCCACAACTCAACCGACACCGGTTGGCCAATCTTGAACCGGCCGAAGCCTTGCTCGGGCAGGCTGATCAGCACTTCTCGCTCACCGTCGGTGGCGAGGGTGAATACGGTCTGGCCAGCAGCCACCACTTGGCCGACTTCCACCGCGCGCTTGGCGACCACACCGTCTTGCGGTGCGCGCAATACGGCATACCCCGCCTGATTGCTCGACACGTCGAACTCGGCCTTGATCTGCTTCAGGCGCGCTTCACCTGAGCGGTAGAGGTTTTCAGCATTGTCGTACTGCGAGTGGCTGACCATCTGACGGTCCATCAAGGTCTTGTAGCGGTCACGTTCGGCGCGTACCAGGCTCAAGTTGGCTTGCGCGGCGGCGACTTGGGCGCGGGTGGCCTCCAGTTGCAGGCGCACGTCCTGGGGGTCGAGTTCGGCCAGCGGCTGGTTAGCCTTGACCCGTTCGCCCTCCTCCACCAGGCGTTTGCTGACTTTACCGCCAATACGAAAGGCCAGGTCCGGCTCGTAACGGGCACGTACCTCGCCAGGAAAACTGTCCATCGCCTGCGCCGTGGGCTGCGGTTGCACCACCATGGCCGGGCGCAGGGTGGTCGGGGCCGCTTCTTCATGGCCGCACGCAGCCAAAAAAAGAGCCAGGCTGACAGGCAAGGCAAAGGGCAGGAACGTGCTGCGCATGCTGAAGGACCTTTCGCAAATGGAGCTTGGAATAATTATACTGGCCAGTATGTTATTAATACCAAACTCGCCAGTCCAGTATTAAAGGTAAAAATGTCCGACAATCCTGTAAACACCAACAGCCCCGGGCGCCCCAAGGACATGGCAAAACGCCAGGCCATCCTCGAAGCGGCGAAAAATCTGTTTTTAAGCAATGGCTACGCGAGCACCAGCATGGACGCCGTGGCCCTTGAGGCCGGCGTGTCGAAACTCACCGTTTACAGCCACTTCACCGACAAAGAGACGTTGTTTACCGCTGCCGTGGTGGCGACGTGCGAGGAACAGTTGCCGGTGATGTATTTCGATCTGCCCGAGGGCATGCCGGTCGAAACGGTGTTGCTGAATATCGCGCGAGGCTTCCATCGCCTGATCAACAGCGAGGAGTCGGTAAACCTGCATCGCCTGATGATGACCACCGGCAGTCAGGACGTGAAGCTGTCGCAGATTTTCTTCGACGCGGGGCCAATGCGCATGCTGCAGGGCATGGAGCGTCTGCTCAGCCGCATCAACCAGAGCGGCGCGCTGAGTATCGACGCACCGTTCAAGGCGGCTGAGCACTTCTTTTGCATGCTCAAGGGCACGGCGAATTTTCGCTTGTTGTATGGGTGCGGCGGGCAGTTGAGCGAGGCTGACGCCGAGGCGCATGTGCAGGATGTAGTGGGGTTGTTTATGCGCGGCTACCGCACCTGAAGTCGCTGAATCAAAAGCCGGCCTGGAGTACACAGCCGGTTTGCTTGGTGTGGGAGCGGGCTTGCTCGCGATCGCGGTGGGTCAGTTTAAAAATACTTATGTGACACACTGCCATCGGCAGCAAGCCCCTCCCACATCGACTTGAGAGAGGGCGTCGGCTTGCCTGCGATCTGGCCCTCAGCCCCGTGATGACTCAGGGTTTCAGCGCCTTCTTCGGATAGATGTCATACCGGCTGGACTTGCCATCCAGCGCATGGCTCGGCTTTGGCCCGTCAATGCAGGGCGCCTTGCGCGGGCGTTTAACCACTACGCGGTGGCTGGCCAAGGCCAGTGCGGCGGCCAACAGCGCCGGTGCGTCCGGGTCATCGCCCACCAGTGGACGGAACAGGCGCATTTCTTTCTTTACCAGCGCGGTTTTCTCACGGTGCGGGAACATCGGGTCCAGGTAGATCACCTGCGGCGGCTCGCCTTGCCAGTTGAGCATCACGTCAATCGAGTTGCCCTTGAGCAGCTGCATGCGCGCTACGATCGGCGCCACTTCAAAATCGTCGGCAGCGCGTGCCAGGCCGTCTTCGAGCAGCGCGCCGATCAACGGCTGACGCTCGATCAGGCTGATCTGGCAGCCCAGGCTGGCCAGCACGAAGGCGTCCTTGCCCAGGCCCGCCGTGGCGTCCAGCACGCGTGGGCGTACGCCTTGGGCGATGCCGACGGCCTTGGCGATCATCTGCCCGCTGCCTCCGCCGTATAAACGCCGGTGCGCCGCGCCGCCTTCAACAAAGTCGACGCGCACCGGGCCGGGCGCATCAGGCCCGAGTTGTTGCAATTGCAGGCCGTGCTCGCCGACTTGCAGGGAAAAGTCGGCCGCCTCCAATTGCAAAGGCAGGCCAAGCTGGTCGGCCCAGTGTTGCGCGCGCGCCTGGAAACCTTCGGCCAAGGCCTCGACCCGAATGCGGCTGGCCGCTGGTTGTTCGCTCATCAATCGCTACGCTCAAAAATATTAAGGATCGGCCAAAAGCGGCCGATAAAAAAAACAGTCAGGTATTTTGCCAGAGCTGAGCGTCGACCGAAAAAAATGTCAGACATTCTTCCCCTAACCATCGGTGTACTGCCGACCCACAACCATTACGGCCTGCGCAATACTCAAGCGCTGGCCGGGGTGAGTCATGTGTGGCAGGACTTCTTCGCCCGGGCCTTGGCCGAGCAGCTCGGCGCTACGCCGGATGCACGCGCAGCCAATGCACCTGCGCCGGTTGACCCGGCGGTAGAACCCAGCGAAGGCGCCGACCTGTTGACGCAAATCCTTACCCAGCGTGAGTGCGACGTAAAAGATACCGAGATCGCGCCACCTGAGCCGCTGTTCCTGCCGATCGCCGAATTCGACACCGAGTTGCTGCCGCCGGCTGCCACGCCGTTCCCCGCAGAAGAAATCATCGCCCAGCAACGCCAGCAGAATTTCGACAGCGGCTGGGTTCGCCCCATCGTGCTGACCTCTGGCCAACCGCTGCCGCAGCCTGGCCCGGCACCCGCACCGCGCGCCCTGCACCTGCCGATTGCCGAATTTGAATGGGACCTGTTGCCCGCACCGGCCGCGCCTTACCCGAGCGAAGCACTGCTGGCGCAACAAAAGGCCCTGGATTTTGACGCCCTCTGGGCGCGCCCACTGATCGCCCACAACCTGCGCCTGGCCGCCTAAGCGCCTTCAGCGACACACCCACCAACGCCCCATGTCCAGGTGAAAGTGGTTGCGATGGGCCGCGTTGTAGTCCGGGCTCAACACCCCATTAAAATCATCGCAGGCGCCGTCACGCACCTGGCGCAAAAAGCGCGCACTGTCGCCCTGCCCCGGCCAATCCTTGAGCACACTGATACTGCGCCCGTCCGCCAAGCGAAAGCCTGCGATGTCCAGCGCGTTCGCCGAGGCATGCTGGCTGAGTTGCCCCTCTGCGCGGTTGTAGATATTACGACAGGCGAAGCTGCCCAAGTGATCGACACGCGTCACCGCCTGGCCGAACACCTCTTGGGCCGCTGGTTGCAGGCTGTGGCGCTCAAACAGGGCAAACGCTACGGCCAGCGGGCAACTGGCCAGAAAGCTGCTGCTCAAGCCGACGTCGGCGCCCTGCACGCGCAACACATTGCGCAATGGGCACGCGCTATTCGCAGGTGTATCGGCCTGATGGCTGACGCGTAAACCGGAGGTTTTCAGCACGTGATCGCACAGCGCCGGATCATCCTGCAAGCGGCCGAGCTTGAAGCGCGTCAGCAGGTTCGGGCTGGCACGCACATCCAGCGGCGCCCACGGGTTCCAGTCATCCGGCAACGGCACCCAGCCGCGCCAAACCCCCAGCACCAGTGCGCCAGCCAGCAGCAACAGCGCACTCATCAGGTTGCTGAAGCGCACGGCTTAACCCTTGAAGAATTGGTTGGCTTGGCTGAATGGCATGTTGCGCTCGGTGAAGGTAAAGGTGCCCAGCGTGTAAACCTCCTGCGCCGCCCGGTAAAACTCGCCATACGCCGCCAAGGCCATCGCCGAGCCGACGCTGATGCGCCGCACACCCATCGCGCTTAACTGCGCCACGCTGAGGTTCAAGCCGCCGGACATCAACACATTCACCGGTTTGGGCGCGACCGCCTTGACCACCGCCAGCACCTCTTCGGCACTGCGTAAAGCGGGCGCATACAGCACATCGGCGCCGGCTTCGGCGTAGGCTTGCAGGCGGCGAAGGGTGTCGGGCAAATCCAGTCGACCGTGCAGCAGGTTTTCTGCGCGGGCGGTGAGGGTGAAATCAAACGGCAGGCTGCGCGCAGCCGCGACAGCCGCTTCCACGCGCGCAACGGACAGGTCAAACGCGTAGATCGGCTCGTCGGCGATGCCCGTGGCGTCCTCGATGGAACCCCCGACGATCCCCGTAGCAGCGGCGCGCAGGATGGTTTGCGCGCAGCCTTCGGGCGTATCGCTGAAGCCGTTTTCGAGGTCGGCGGCTACCGGCAGCGCGGTGGCATTGGCGATCATCTGCGCATTGGCCAAGGTGTCCTCCAGCGACAACGCGCCTTCCGCATCCGGCCGCCCCAGGCTGAACGCATAGCCTGCGCTGGTGGTGGCCAAGGCTTCAAAGCCAAGGCTGGCGAGCATGATGGCGGAGCCTGCATCCCACGGGTTGGGCATCACGAACGCGCGGTCACGCAAATGCAACGCTTTGAAGGTTTCGGCGCGAAGGGCTTGGGCATCCATGACTGACTCCTGGCGGGAAAAGAGCCTTAGAGTAACCCCAGTTGCTCCACTTCGGGTTCTCGATGCAACGTCGGCAGCGGTGGCAAACCTGGCAGACGCGCCATCATCTTGTGATGAAAACGCAGCGCGAGTTGCGCGGCGAGGCGGTTATCCGAGGTGTGCAGAAATACGTAAGGGCTGCGCCCTTCTTCGACCCAACCGGCCACCTTTTCAACCCACGGGTTCAGGAACGGGTCGTTGGCTTCAAGCTCCGGATGGCCAATAAAACGCACTTGGGGGAACTGCGTCAACGCTGCTGGGCGCGGCGGCACCTTGGGCTTTTTCGATTGCGCATGCAGCACCGCAGCCGAGGTCGACGTGCAACTGAACAAGGCACGCGAGTCGAGGCAGATGCGCTCGACGCCACGGTCACGCAACAGGCGATTAAGCGCGCGCTCGGCCTCGCCTTTGGCGAAGAACTCCAGGTGGCGCACTTCCACCGCCAGCGGGCGGTCCAGCGCATCGATAAAACCGGCCAGCTCGCCCAGGCGTTGCGGTGAAAAGTTTGCCGACAATTGCAGCCACAGCGGCGAAACGCGCTGACCCAGCGGGCTCATCAAACCGACAAAACTCTCGGCTGCTGGCAACTGCTCGCGCAAGTCGCCGCCATGGCTGATGTCACCGGGGAATTTGGCGGTGAAGCGAAAATCTTCAGGCATGATCTCGGCCCAGCGCTGCACGGTGGCGGCCGAGGGGCGAGCATAAAAAGTGGTGTTGCCTTCAACCGCGTTAAACACTTGGGAATACAGCGCGAGGTAATCGCCTGCGCGTGCGTCGGCCGGGTACAGGTAGTCGCGCCAGGCGTTTTCACTCCAGGACGGGCAACCAATGTAGTAAGGCAGGCGCATCAGATGTGGATGTCGAGACCGAGTACTTCCATATCCCATTCGACAAAGCCGGCGGTGGTCAGGTAGCTGGCCAGGGCGGTGGCAACGCTTTTGCTCATGGAGCGGGGGAAGACCATGTCTTGCTGACGTGCGGGCAGGCCGCTGATTCGCGCGCTGCCGGCATTTTGGCCGTTGGCCTGCGTGCCGGAGGCAACCTCGATGAAGTCCGGCGAATCTTCGACGGACTCGTCTACCGTGACGTTCGCCTTGCGGGGCTTGCGCTTGAGGGGGTAGGACTGTGAGGAAAAGCCATCTATACGCATACGTGCAGACCCGGTATCAATGGTGGCAATTTAGCGGCACTTTCCATGGCGCGCAAATGCTCTGGTGATAACTAGAACACATAATTTGTAAAACGTTTAAAAACTGCGGCAAATTCTGACGATTGGTGGTTTTAGAGGCCACGCTCGGCTTTGGTTTGCGCGACTTTATCGCGCAGGTAAACGGGTGCGGCCTGGTCGGCTGGAATCGCTTCGCCGCGCGCATAGGCAAAACGTGCCAGCGTCAGCAGGTCTTCGGCATGCGGCAGCATTGCGGCGTCCTGGCCAACCAGTTGCACGTTGATGCGCTCGCCGTAGCCCCAGCCGGTGCCGGCGCCGAACCAGTCACCACGGGCACCCTCCGGCAAAACCGCCGCCTGCGGCGGTTGCACCGCTTCAACACCGACCAGGCGCATTTCGCCCGCGGTCTCGCGGTAGCAGCCCCAATACACTTCGTCCATCCGTGCATCAATGGCCGCCGCTACTTGCGTGGCGCCATGCTCACGCAGGGCACGCTGGGCCAGCACGGCCAGGTTGGAAACCGGTAGCACCGGGCGCTCCAGCGCAAAGGCCAAACCCTGCACTACGCCGATGGCGATACGTACGCCGGTAAACGCACCCGGGCCACGGCCAAACGCGATGGCATCGACGGCAGACAAGGTGGTGCCTGCGTCTTCCAGCAGTTGCTTGATCATGGGCAACAGCTTTTGCGCATGCAGGCGCGGGATCACCTCGTAGTGGCTCGTGACCTTGCCGTCATGCAGCAAGGCAACGGAGCAAGCTTCAGTCGCGGTGTCCAGGGCCAGCAGGGTGCTCATCGGTGTAGGTGTCCAAGTCGAAAAAAAGTGCGCCAGTATAAACAACAACGGCCCGCAAGCGGGCCGTTGTACGCAAAACCGATGGTTCGATCAGCTCAGTGCTTGCAGCACCTTGGCGGTGATGGCTTCTACCGAGCCAACGCCAGGGATGTGGCTGTACTTCGGCTTGCCATTGGCAGCGGACAGCTTCTGGTAGAAATCCACCAGCGGCTTGGTCTGCGAGTGGTAGACCGACAAGCGATGACGCACGGTTTCTTCCGTGTCGTCCTTGCGCTGTACCAGCTCTTCACCGGTCACATCGTCTTTGCCTTCAACCTTTGGCGGGTTGTAGACGGTGTGGTACACGCGGCCCGAGGCCTCGTGAACACGACGACCGGCAATACGCTGCACGATTTCTTCATCTTCAACCGCGATTTCAACCACCGCATCCAGCTCTACGCCGGCTTTTACCAGGGCTTCAGCCTGTGGAATGGTGCGTGGGAAACCGTCGAACAGAAAACCGTTCTTGCAGTCGTCCTGACTGATGCGTTCTTTGACCAGGTTGATAATCAGGTCATCAGACACCAGGGCGCCGCTGTCCATCACGCTTTTGGCGATCAGGCCCAGCTCGGTGCCGGCCTTGACGGCAGCGCGCAGCATGTCGCCCGTGGAGATTTGTGGAATGCCGAATTTTTCAGTGATGAACTTTGCCTGAGTACCTTTACCGGCCCCGGGAGCTCCCAGCAGAATGACGCGCATCGATGTGCTCCTCAATTTTTTATAGAGATGACGCTCGGATTCGCCGCGTGGGGCCAATCTCGTAAAAATAGGGTGTATAAAAATCTGAAACCAGGCCGATCAAACGGCCAAAGGCTGATCAAGATACACAGCGGGCCGTAACCACACAAGCCGCCGAAAGTCGCAGGAACCGCCGCCATGCCTGACTCATCGCCAGGGTGCGCCTGAGTGCAACCTGTGCCCTTAAACAACGGCCGCCCATTTCGGGGCGGCCGTCATTGTTTATCTGCAAGCCTTAGAGAACACGCAAGAAACCTTAGCCGGTATTGCGCAAACCGGCGGCAATACCGGCCACGGACACCAGCAGCGCCTGTTCCAGAGGGCTGTCTTGCGCAGCTTCCTGCAACCGCGAACGCGCCAATAACTCGGCCTGCAACAGGTGCAGCGGGTCGAGGTAGGTGTTGCGCAAGCGGATGAACTCAAGCGTATCCGGGCTATGCGCCAGCAGTTGCGACTGGCCAGTCAGGCCAAGCACCACACGGCATGCCTGCGACAATAGGTCGCGTAAGTGCGCACCCAATGGCAGCAAGTCAGGCTGCACCAGACGCTCATCATATAAACGCGCGATATCGGCATCCGCCTTGGCCAGCACCATTTCCAGCATATCGATGCGCGTACGGAAGAACGGCCATTGCTCACGCATTTGCCCCAGCAACTCGCCTTCGCCGCGCTCCAGCGCCTTGCTCAATGCCGCTTCCCAGCCGAGCCAGGCGGGCAGCATCAGGCGGGTTTGGGTCCAGCCGAAGATCCATGGGATAGCGCGCAGGCTTTCGATACCGCCTGCACGCCGCTTGGCCGGGCGACTGCCGAGCGGCAAGCGACCGAGTTCCTGCTCCGGTGTGGACTGGCGGAAATACTCGACGAACTGCGGATTTTCCCGCACCACCGCGCGGTAGGCGCTGACGCCATCGGCCGCCAATTCATCCATCAAATGCCGCCAAGCCGGCTCAGGCGGCGGCGGTGGCAACAAGGTGGCTTCCAGCACCGCCGCCAAATACAGGTTGAGGTTTTGCTCGGCAATGTCCGGCAGGCCGAACTTGAAGCGGATCATCTCGCCTTGTTCGGTGGTACGGAAGCGCCCCGCCACCGAGCCAGGCGGCTGTGACAGGATGGCTGCGTGCGCCGGGCCGCCACCACGGCCAACGGTGCCGCCGCGACCGTGGAACAACAGCAACTCCACTTGCTGCTCGCGGCAAATATCCACCAGACGCTCCTGCGCCCGGTATTGCGCCCAGGCAGCGGCGGTGGTGCCGGCGTCCTTGGCCGAGTCAGAGTAGCCGATCATCACTTCCTGCGGGCCTTGCAAGCGCGCGCGATAGCCCGGCAATTGCAACAGACACTCCATCACCGGCCCGGCGTTATCCAGGTCGGCCAGGGTTTCGAACAGCGGCACCACGCGCATTGGCCGCTGCACGCCCGACTCTTTAAGCAGCAACTGCACCGCCAGCACATCGGACGCGGCGCCCGCCATGGAAATAACATACGAGCCGAGTGACGCGGCCGGTGCGGCGGCAATTTCCTTGCAGGTATTCAATACCTCGGCGGTGTCTGCCGAGGGTTTGAAATAACCCGGCAGCAGCGGTCGACGGTTGGCCAATTCATTCATCAGGAAGCTGATGCGCGCCGCTTCATCCCAGTCCTCATAGCGGCCAAGGCCCAAATAATCAGTGATTTCAGTCATGGCCGCCGAGTGTCGGCTGGAATCCTGACGCACATCCAGGCGCACCAGGAACAGGCCAAAGGTCACCGCCCGGCGCAGGCAATCGAGCAACGGGCCATCGGCAATCACGCCCATGCCGCACGCGTGCAGCGACTGGTAGCACAGTTGCAGCGGGGCGAGCAGGTCTTGGTTGTCTTGCAACACTTCGGCAGGCGCCGGGGTCGGCGCGGTCAATGCAGTGTGCGCCCACTGGCGGGTAGCGCGCAGGCGTTCGCGCAGTTGCTTGAGCACGGCGCGATAGGGCTCGACGCTGTCGCCGACCTTGGCCTGCAACGCCGGGCTGGCCTGCTGCATCGACAGCTCGGACGCCAGGTGGTCGACGTCACGCAAATACAAATCAGCGGCCATCCAACGCGCCAGCAACAATACTTCGCGGGTGACCGGCGCAGTGACATTCGGGTTGCCGTCACGGTCGCCGCCCATCCACGAGGCAAAGCGAATCGGCGCCGCCTCCAGTGGCAGGCGCAAGCCCGTGGCGGCGTGCAACGCCTGGTCGGCCTTGCGCAAATAATTCGGGATGGCCTGCCACAGCGAATGCTCGATCACCGCAAAGCCCCATTTGGCTTCGTCTACCGGCGTGGGCCGGATGCGGCGGATTTCTTCGGTGTGCCACGCTTCGGCGATCAGCCGTTGCAAGCGTTCGCGGATCTGCTCGCGCTCAGCGGTGGTGAGGTCGCGGTGATCCTGCAGCGCCAGTTGCGCGGCAATCGCATCGTATTTCTGGATGAGCGTGCGGCGCGCCACTTCGGTCGGGTGGGCGGTGAGCACCAGTTCAATCTCCAACTGCGCCAACTGCCGCGCCAGGGATTCATTGCTGCGCCCCTCGCCTTGCAGGCGGGCGAGCAACTCCGGCAATACACGCGATTCAAACGGCGCCGGTTGCGACTCATCGCGCCGATGAATCAACTGATACTGCTCGGCGATATTCGCCAGGTTAAGGAACTGGTTAAACGCTCGTGCGACCGGCAACAGCTCATCTTCCTGCAGTTGGTTCAAGCTGGCGCTGAGTTCTTCCCCCGCAGCCTGCTCGGCCCCCGCACCGCGGCGGTCGGCCTTGGCTCCTTTGCGGATTTGCTCGATCTTGTCGAGAAAATCATCGCCGTACTGCTCTCGAATGGTGTTGCCCAACAGTTCACCCAGCAGGTGAACATCCTCACGCAAACGTGCATCGATATCACTCATCAGCCACTCTCCAGCCAGAAATCCGGGACGCGCAGGCCTTCCAGAGTGCCGCCCGTGTCGGTTTCTGACAAGGCCGAACGCAAACCACTTTAAACCTTGCGGCTTACAGCTAGTCTCAACAGTGAGTCGCCGCGTTATCTGCGCAGGCGACTGGTCACTCATCACCGCCCGCCATTGCAGGCTTTATTGAGGTTGCCATGGGTGAGGAAGGTGATGCGCCGTACGAAGAAGGCGAGCACAACAGGAAAAACTCTAAACAACCTGCAAGCATCGGGAACCGTGGCTTTCAGCGAACTGAGGATCAATCATGAAGACTTTCCAAGAGCTGCTGAATAACTGGGAAGAGAAGGGTGCAGAAGCTCAAGATCTGGTTGAGATAAACGTATCGATCCACAAAGCCGACCTGGTGAAAATAAAAGCATTCGCTGAGGTCTATGGGCTGTCTGAATCCACAATCACTGCGACGCTACTCTCCACTTCTATTAAGGAAGCCGAGGAAGCCATTCCTTACGTAAAAGGGTCTGAGGTTATTAGAGTCGAAGAAGGTGAAGATATTTTTGCTGACGCAGGCAAGACACCCGCTTACGTCGAAGCTGAACAGAAGATTCACAAGTCCATGCTGACCAATAGCTAAGGAACCTACAGGGTGATGGCGAGGAAAAAGACTAAGAGATGCTCCCATGCTTAGCGCGGCGGTACTGGGAATCCAACTCCCTCGAGTTGCTCACGCAATTGCTGAGCGTTGAAGAGCTGATGGGAGTGAAACCCCATGCACCGCGCCTCTTCAATGTTCGGCGAGTGATGGTCAATAAACACTACTCGGCGGCTGTTCAGGTCATAACGTGACATAAGCAGCTACCCGAATCCTCATTGGCACCCCTTCAGCCGCTGGAACCGGCAACAAACTATACTGCCGCGAACTACGTTATATTTCTGAGCCTGCCACGGACGCCTCACCTGCAAGACCAGGCAAAAGACAGAGTGTATCGAAATGGAGGCATAAAGTGGTTTGGAGAATATAACATGTGCATATTCTTGCGTCTGATGTTGATCTCTTTAATTGAACAGGACGCTCCTTGCGCCCTGTATCAGTTTTAAATATTAAATCTCTCCTTTATAGGGGGGAGGTAGGATATGGAGCGCGTTACTCGTAGATTCACGAGCCGCTTCGAGTAGCGTCTATTTGTTCGATGTCAGATACTGACACAGTGTAGCTTTTTCCAGGGTAGTTCAAACTATTGAGTGTAAGGGTTCCGAGATTATGGTTTACGGATGCAAGGCTACCCTGCACTAAGGTATCCCTACTGGATATTCGTACAATTTTCAAGTATCGACCAGACCCATAGAGCGTATCTATAACCATCCATACATCTTCACTTGTTGATGTATTAACAGCGGCGTCAGTCAGTAGATCGAGCTTGTCACCGCTTTGCTTAAACTGTTCAGCGCTGATTGATTGGGCGCGCATGGTCTATTTCCTTTTTTATTTGTGGTCGGAGGGTATTGTGTGAAAGCGTGGGAGTATTTTCATACTGGCATTTATGACAGTTTCTTATACTGTTTTTTGATTATAGCTATATCGAATTAATATAGGTGCGGCAGGGTGTGGTTAGGAAAGGTCTAAAGTACCCACCGATTTTTGATGCCTTCACTACTTGAGTTCAAAAAAATTATGAGTCGGTCGAAAAACAGACCTTCTTATCCTTAATTCACAGTTCTTTGCTCTGATCGCGCTGTTTCAGGGCGATTGACCCGTATTACAGGCGCACCTCACCCATACCCATCAACCGTTTTCGCACCCTCCGCAAGTTCGACAAAGCGAACAATGTTGTCTGCTGCGCGATGTTTTTCGGCAAACCACGAAAGCGCACTTTCATATAACCAAGCTGGCGTTTGATCCCGCGAAATGGATGTTCGACCTTGACCGCCGTGCCCACCAGGCTATTTGAGGATCGTGGTCTCATCGGGAATTCGATCCAGATTCAAGCCCGCGAACCGGCGCAAAATCGTTGTTTCATACAGTAATTCTTCCATCGCCGGATCGCTGTAGCGGAACCAGTTTTGCATCAAATGAACCCACAACATGGCCATCAACGGATACGCCGGACGCCCCCTCACCCTTTGAATAATGCGGCTCGATCAACGTAACCAAGCCCTTCCAGGGCACCACTTGATCCATCTCGATCAAGAAGCGCTCGCGGCGGGTCTGCTTACGTTTGCCGGCATATTCGGCGTCGGCGAAGGACATCCGTTTCATAGGGGCGCAACTGTTCCGTTTGTGCGTGGCGGGTATTTCACTAGATCGGGAAGTCTTTTTTCAGACTCTCTCTAACGCAGAGTGAGCGCATGGCACTTTCGAGGGGCTTTTTTGCTGAATTCGTAGTGTGAGACAAGAATGGAAGCCCTCCTCTGCATGGGTACATGGGTCGGCTAGACAAGGCCGAGTGCGTCAACGGCCCAAAGTCCAAAGAGTATCAATAGACACGAAACGCCACACCAGTGCATCACAATCATTTTACGCTTAAGGCGGGTAGGGAAGTTTCTCAGGTCCTCGCTACTCGCCCCTCCATCGAGCAGATAGAGACGAGGTGCGATAATTACAGCCATTATTCCAACCAGAACGAACATCTTTCCCCAAGGGCCTCCGTGCTTAAAGGGGGCTCGGATCATTACAGCAGGACAGTTCTTTAGATGGCCCAACATCAGTTCCATCTTGGTGTAGACGAGGTGCATCGCACAGCCAAGATAAACGAACACGCCTCCAAAACCAATCAAGCCAACACAGAGGTAAACTTTCTCAGCGGTGCTTACGCTCATTTAGTAACCTCGTAAATTACTTCCCCTAGATTTTCACCCGTCTTGCCGATAACCGCCCCCGCTGCAAAAGACCCCACTCCGATTACCACCAAGCCGCAAACAAGTGCACCTATCCCGGCAGTTGGCGCCCCGAGCGCTACGCAGATAGCACCCGTCGTACCAATACCTAAAGTCGCACCACCAATAGCGCCACCCGCGATCCCGCCTACAAAGGCTCCACTTTCTGTGTATTTCACCTTCTTACATGCCTCGGTATTGCCCGAAGCGCACACTTCTTGAACCTTCATGTAAGAGGCGCCGCCACCCGCTGCAGTGCCTAGCCATCCGCCGTAACTGACGTATTTGGCAGCCTTGGCAACCCTATCCATATGCGTTGCATAACCAGGAATCTGCGTGGGTGCACCCGCTTTGCTCCAGCGATGTACCAAGCTGCGACTTGAAATTCCCAAGGCACTCTTAAGGTTCGGATGATCGGGGAAACCAATACCCTTTTTGGTGAGCCACGTGAGGTTGCTATCGAGCTGGCCAAACAAGCGCTTACGCTCGGCAAAAAACTCAGGTGACCGCAGATGCCCGTCACGCAGGAAGGCGCGCTGGTGCAAGGCTTCAATGTCGCGTAGCGACGCTTGTACTTTCTCAAGGTTCGAAGCAAAAATGGCGACGCCAACGCCGGCAGCGGTAGACCCGTATTTGAAAAAGGATTCAAACTCGTCACGATGGCGAGCCAGGAAGTCGGCCTCGTCTGGTGAAAGATCCTGAAGCGCCTTATTCACATTTGCCGCCGCTTCCATCAATAGCGTTTCTTCATACGTACAACTGTAGTTATTGGGGTCACTGAGCACGATCATCTGGCCTGCTTTTACCTGATCCAAATTCGGGTTAAGCGCCTTGAAATTGGCAATAACAGCGGGGTCAGGAGAGGCAAATAACTGAGCCTTTAATTCATCCGCCGTTGTGCTTTTGAGAACAATGTAAAACCCCGGCTCGTGGAGTTGGATCGGCTCAGGCCATCGCTCGCGGGGGAAAAACTTTAAATCTTCGGAGGACGGTGAGGGATAATCGGCATGGGTTGCGTTTTGCGTAGTTGAGCTATCTCTAAGGTATTGAGCATGAGCAAACCGCAACAACCGTTCAGGGTCGGGTTTTAACAGGGGCTGAGTGAGCCTGATCAGCGGAATGCGCTTAACCGAACTGGTTATTGCGTCCTGACCTTTGCGGGCCAAGGAATGCGCTTGGCTCAAGAGTTCGCGCTGTTCCTGCAAAATGGCCTGTATGCCCTGGTCAGGGGTCATATGGCCCGTAGCGACATCATCGGCAATACGCTTTGCGTAATAGGCAACTTCCCGATTGAACTGCATGCGCAAAATACCGTGGGCAAGATGCAGAGTACTGACCGTCAGCCCCTGCGCAATCAACTTGCCCGTTGCGCTGTTGACGTCCCAAATCTCATAACGGTTCGGGTTCATCCCTCTTCGCCCCACGAACGATGATCGGTGTGGTCAGACTCATAGGTGTTGCCGATAGAATCGTGGCGCGAGCAGCCCACTGAAATCGGTCCTTGAGCCTCGCCGCTGATGGTCATGTCACCTCGGTTCGTCATACGTAACACCCCTTTTCGTCAGCCGAAAACCGTATTACAAAAAATCTCAGCCGTGGTGTAGGGCCTCTCTGAAAAACCGTGAGGAATTTTCCGAACCTGTCACGACGACGGCCCGGTGAAAATCTCGCCGGGTACGCGGTGGGCAGCGTCAGCCCCAGACTCGCAGCCAACGATAAAAACCTAAACGTGCGACCAGCACCCACCCCTGAAAACCTCCAAAATCAGCAGCAAATGCGGGCTCGGCGTACAGCCGTGCGCGGTGAAAGTTCCAACTTTTAAAGGTTGACCATTCAGTCAGATATTTTTTTTCGGCGAATTGCCATCTCGGCTGAACTTTTGAAAAAAGCCTCCGGTCACAGCCAGTAAGCCATCACTTGGAACGGCCGTTTGAACAGGCGTCATGTGCGGAATCGCCGGGCCTGCAAGCGCTGATCAACTGAGATGGATTTTGATGTATTTCAGGAGTTATCTAATGGAGTTGAAGACGATGAAGACCAGCACTGCCAAATCCTCGTTTAACCACCTGCGCGGGCTCAAATTGGCCGCGCTGGCAATCGGCACCAGCTTCGTTCTGGCTGGCTGCGCCGGCAACCCGCCAACCGAGCAATATGCGGTGACTCAGTCGGCCGTCAACAGCGCTGTCAGCGCTGGCGGCACCGAGTACGCAGCGGTTGAGATGAAGTCGGCGCAGGACAAGCTCAAAGAAGCCGAAATCGCCATGCACGACAAGAACTACGACAAGGCTCGCCAGTTGGCTGAACAAGCCGAGTGGGATGCGCGTGTTGCTGAGCGCAAGTCTCAGGCAGCCAAGGCTGACCAGGCTGTGAAAGACTCGCAGAAAGCTGTTCAGGAGCTGCGTCAGGAAGGCATGCGCCCAGCTGTTATCAAGCAGCAATAAGCCGCCGCCCCTGATTGCACTGCACCCGATATCGAATTGAAAGGACGACACGACTATGCGTAAACAATTGATGATCCCTGCCCTGCTGGCGATGAGCGTTGCCCTGGCGGCCTGTTCCACACCGCCAAACGCGAACCTGGAAAACGCACGGACTAATTTCTCGGCCCTGCAAACCAACCCACAGGCGACCAAGCTTGCGGCGCTGGAAACCAAAGACGCCAGCGAATGGCTGGACAAAGCCGACAAGGCTTACCGCGACAAGGAAGACGAGAAGAAGGTCGACCAATTGGCCTACCTGACCAACCAGCGCGTTGAAGTCGCCAAGGACACCATCTCCCTGCGCGAATCCGAAGCCAAGCTGAAAAACGCGGGTGACGAACGTGCTCGTGCCCTGCTGCAAGCGCGTGATGCGCAGATCAAGCAACTGCAAGATAGCTTGAACGCCAAGCAGACTGATCGCGGTACGCTGGTAACCTTCGGTGACGTGCTGTTCGCCACCAACAAGTCCGACCTGAAATCCAGCGGCCTGGTCAACATCACCAAGCTGGCTCAGTTCCTGCGCGACAACCCGGACCGTAAAGTGATCGTCGAAGGCTACACCGACAGCACCGGTTCCGACTCGTACAACCAGAGCCTGTCTGAGCGTCGTGCTGCTTCGGTACAGCGTGCACTGGCTCAACAAGGCGTGGATATTTCGCGCATCGTGACCCAGGGTTACGGCAAGGAATACCCGGTTGCCGACAACGGCAGCGTATCGGGCCGTGCCATGAACCGCCGCGTTGAAGTGACCATTTCCAACGACAACCAACCGGTTAAGCCACGCTCGTCCGTCGCTAACTGATTGATTGAAGTTCGATAAAAAACCCACCTTATGGTGGGTTTTTTTACTGTCAGGCTTCGACTTTGCGGTTGTTGTCGTCACCCGGCATCATGGCTTCCATACCTTGACGCCCGCCCATCATTTTTTCCAGCGCCTCGGGACTCATCTGGCCTTCTGAACCGCCTGAGCCTTCAGAACCGCCGCCCTTTTCGCCGCCCGCTGCTTTGGACAACATGTCCATAAGCTTTTTGAGCGGATCTTGTTTGTCTTGCTTCTCGGCGCCCTGCTTCTCGGCACCTTCATCACCGCCCTGATCCAGCTTTGCCTGGCCACCGGCCATCGCGAGCATTTTGCCAATCGCACTAATATCCATCATCACACTCCCAGATCAGTTAATCGTAAGTAATCATCAGTAACACTGACACGTCATTCAGTGGCTTCTTACGCGAAACGGTTCCAGATACTTGTGCAATGACACATTTGACCGGTGGTGCGCGCTACTCCTGCAGCTTGGGTGTTTCCTGGCCCAGGCAGCGCACAGCCTGCTTCTTGTTGTTCACCAGTACGCCGCTCAGGCCTTTTTGCTCGGTGTCGAACATCACCAGCACACCGTCGATGCACTGCGCCACTTGCGCGGCCGGGGTCAGGGAGATTTTGTAGTCTTGACCCGGCACGGTCTTGAGCAAGGTGAAGTCGCTGAGCAGCAAGGCATCGTCGGGCTTGGCGAAGTGCAGGTAGCCGTAGTACCACAGGCAACCGACGGTCCCGATGATGGTGCCTGTGCCGGTCAGAATCAGCGGGATCATGTTGCGTTCCTGGCTCATTGCGGGTGCTCTGATGACTCAACGTTGGGAACCGGGTAGTTGGGAATTTCGCCCAGCCGCCGCAGGCCATTGAAGTGCTGCGGGTCTTCCAGATAGCGCAGCATCACGGTTTGCCAGGTCTTGTCGGCAAAGGTTTGCACGTGGCCGCCACGGGTCAACTGCAACACACTGGGCGGCGGCGCAGCCTGGTACAGGCGGATGCCATTGGCCAGCGGCACGATCGGGTCATCCACGCTGTGGAACAGCAACTTCGGCACGCCGCTCAGTTGCGGCATGGCGTAGATAGCGCTGTCGCCGTCCGGCACCAGCCACGACAACGGCACCTGGAACGGCCATGTTAACCAGGAAGTGCTCAGGGCGAATTGTCCTACGTCACGATAACTGGCAGGAACACCGTCCAGCACCAAAGCCTTAAGCTGGGTTTGGCGCTCGGGATGGGCTGCCAGGTAATGCACCGCCAATGAGCCGCCCAGGCTTTGGCCGAGGACGATCAGCGGCAGATGCTGTGTTTCAGGCGCCGTGTCGACCCAACGAAAGGCCGCATCGATGTCTTGATACACCGCCGGCAATGACGGTTTGCCCTCGGACAAGCCGTAACCGCGATAGTCCAGCAGCAGCACTTGGTAACCCTGCTCGGGCAACCACCAACTGCCGCCCAAGTGCCAGGCAAGGTTGCCGCCGTTACCGTGCAGGTGCAGCACGGTGCCTTTGACCGGTACACCCGGTTTGGCTGGCAGCCACCAGGCGTGAAGTTTTACCCCGTCGGCGCTGGTCAGGGTGACATCGCGGTACGCCAAGTGGGCTTTTTGCGGCGTGAACGGTAAGCCGGGCTCGGGGTAAAACAGCAGGGAGCTGCAGCCGTTCAGCGTGAGTAGCAGGCAAAGAATGCCGAGGATTCTCATCCGTTGAAGCCTCGTGAATGGGTTGAAGATCAACTGTGGGAGCGGGCTTGCTCGCGATAGCGGCGGGTCAGTCAACGCATCTGTTACTGATACACCGCCATCGCGAGCAAGCCCGCTCCCACATTTTTTTGATTCGGTTTGTTCAGGAATATCGTTTAAAGGATATTCGAGTAATCTGCCTCGATCCGGTCGAGGCTCAAGTGGTTAAGGAAGTTGGAGAAGCACATCCACGCCGCCAATGCGTTCATGTCGCGAAACTGCTCCGGCAGGTACTTGGGCGTCACCACCAGGCCTTCGTCGACCAGTTGGCGCAGGGTGCGCATGTCTTCCAGGGTGGTCTTGCCGCAGAACAGCAACGGCACTTGCTCCAGCTTGCCTTTGCGCACGGCCAACTGAATGTAGTTGTAGACCATGATGAAGCCCTTGAGGTAGGACAAATCCTTGGTAAACGGCAGCCCCGTCGGCGTCGAGCCACGGAACACGCGGCTGGCATTGCCGTAGCTTTCAGCCAT
The DNA here is from genome assembly GCF_002723595.1 of Pseudomonas sp. ICMP 460. Lineage (NCBI taxonomy): Bacteria > Pseudomonadati > Pseudomonadota > Gammaproteobacteria > Pseudomonadales > Pseudomonadaceae > Pseudomonas > Pseudomonas sp. ICMP 460. Next base: position 126,090 of record NZ_LKBR01000008.1, on the reverse strand, counting down.
TTCAAAGCCTTGCTCGCGGAAGAAATCGAACACCTGCAGGAAGTCGGCGCCCTCCTCGACCATGTGGATCGCGCGGGTGCGGTTGGTCAGCTTGCGCAGGCGGCTGGGGTACGAGGCGAAGGTGATGATCTCCATCAAAATCGCCAGGCCTTCCTGGGTCACGGTGGACGACGGCGGGCCTTTGGAAAGGAAGGTGCAGATCGGCTGGTTCTGGCCGTTAAGGGTCGTGCCGACGTGCACCAGGCCCTCGTGTACTTCCAGCGCGCGCACGTCGCGGTCGTTGAACATCGCGTCAGCGCGGATCTTGATGTAGTCGGCACCCGCCGCAGCGTCGGCAACAATACCGTCGGACTCAAACACGCGAATGGTTTCTTCGGCCTCGCCAAATACCTTGTTCAAGCGGGTTTGCAGCAAAGCCACCGCGTCCTTGGCGGTCAGGGTTTTGGCTTCGTCCTTGAGGTCGCCACGGCCGTCGATCTGGTTCAGGTAGTCGGACATCATCATGCCCAAATCCGCCAGAGTCGGGTCGCCAGCGTGGAACGCATCCGAGGCGGCGCCGTAGAGTTCCTGAGAGATCAAGCCAAAGTCTTCGGTGCCGCGCGCTTCGAGCATGCGCACCACCATGCGATATTCGCGGCACATGCGGCGCATGATCTGCCCCACCGGGCTGAACTGGCCGAGGCGACGGGTGATGTCGCGCTCAATGTTCTGGAATTCCAGCTTGACCGCGCTGGAGTCAAACGACAACGGCCGGTTGAGGTAGTAGTCACGGTCCACGGCGGGCATCACTTTGCCCTTGCCCTTGAGAAACCCCTGGCGAATGCTCTCGTCCCATTTGACGGCATCGAGCACGCGAATCGGTGTTTGCGCCAGCACAATGCGATCGGACAAGGTGCGTATCGTCTGCTGGTAATCGTCCACCCGGTGCTTCCTCTTTAAACGTTATTTGCCCGCACGCTGGTAGCGCACGGCTTCAACGAACACATCGGCATTGGCCGGGTCATCCAGGTAGGCAAATACCTGGGTCATGGGGCTGTCGACCACTACGCCGGCGCCCTCAACGGTTTCCACAGTGCGGCCCTGCAACGCCTGCTGGCCTATGGCTTGGTGTATCTGCTCCAGATCGAGGTTATAGACCACCAATTCGTGCTTTTCGTCGAACTCGAAGCCCGCCACAAGGTAATGCCCACCGAACCTGGCCGGCAACGGCGCCGACAGGTACCAGCGGCTACCATGCCGCGAGACGCTGAACAGGTATTCATCACGCTGGCCCGGCTTGGCTTCAGGGTAGCTCACGGCTTTGTAACGGTGGTCACCGGCACGCGTGATGTGCAGGTTGAGCGGCTCGCCCCAGGCATTTTTGCTCGCCCAATGGCCGAGCAGTTCATCCGGCGCGGCCTCATGGGCCGGCAGCGGGTGCTTGAACGTCACCAGGCAACCGCTGAGCCACACGAACGACAACGCGATTACCGCAACACGCCAGGTTTTCATCACATACCCCTATACCGAGGCCAACACCAAATGCATGTAACGCTTGAGAATCTCAAGCATCTCCTCACCGGTCAGAGGCTCCTGGCCACCCAGCAGGCACTGATATTCCATCCGACCGATTATCGCCGTCAACACTTTGGCATCCTGTTGCGGCTCGCGCGAACCCAATACCTTGAAAAACTGCTCGGTGCCTTGCAACAGAATCTGTTGATGGGAGCGTACCAGTTCGGCCAGGCGCGGGTTCAACAGGGCTTCCTGGCGAAAAGCCTGCTCAGCCATCAAGTGTTCACGCCGGTTGGTCAGTTGGCGCAGCACATAGTCGGCAGTCAGCCGCGCAATGTCATCGGCCAGCTGCGCGCGCGACTGCGGGCCGCCGTCGCCATAGGCGACCATCTCGCGCAGCAGGCCTTCGTTGCGCACCCACAGCTTGCCCATGAAGGCGGCGCTGCGCTCTACATATTGGGCGAAGGTGTCAGTGAGCAAGTCGTCGATGTCTTTGAAGTAGTAGGTGGTCGCCGACAACGGCACGCCCGCCTCTGCCGCCACCGCGCGATGGCGTACGGCGCGCACGCCATCACGCACCACAATGCGCATGGCCGCATCGAGAATCTCTTGCCTGCGCTGCTCGCTGCCCCGGCGACTGGCCTTGCGGCCCTGGTACTGGACGCTTTCAGCCACGGCCGCGGCAATGCCGGCGGCGCCTTCTTGAGCCATTACGCGGTTCACGACACCCATCCTTGAAAAGATCAAAACCTGGCGCTGTTTGCTTGACGCTTAAAGACGCCACATAAAAAAGCCGCCTTATAAAAGGCGGCTTCGGATTTCGCTACGGTTACGCTTGTGGCCGCATGTGCGGGAACAAGATCACGTCGCGGATCGACGGCGAGTTGGTCAACAACATCACCAGGCGGTCGATGCCGATGCCTTCACCGGCCGTCGGCGGCATGCCGTATTCCAGGGCGCGCACGAAGTCGGCGTCGTAGTGCATGGCTTCATCGTCGCCGGCGTCCTTGTCAGCCACCTGCGCCATGAAGCGCTCGGCCTGGTCTTCGGCGTCGTTAAGCTCGGAGTAGGCATTGGCGATTTCGCGGCCGCCGATGAACAGCTCGAAACGGTCGGTGACGTTCGGGTTGTCATCGTTGCGACGGGCCAGCGGCGACACTTCGAACGGGTACTGGGTAATGAAGTGCGGCTGTTCCAGCTTGTGCTCCACCAGCTCTTCGAAAATCATCACCTGCAATTTACCCAAGCCTTCGAAGCCCAGCACCTTGGCGCCGGCTTTTTTGGCGATAGCACGCGCCTTGTCGATGTCGGTCAGGTCGTCAGCGCTCAGCTCGGGGTTGTACTTGAGGATCGAATCGAACACCGACAGGCGCACGAACGGCTCGCCGAAGTGGAACACCTTGTCGCCGTACGGCACGTCGGTAGTGCCGAGCACCAGCTGCGCGAGTTCGCGGAACAGCTCTTCGGTCAGGTCCATGTTGTCTTCATAGTCGGCGTAAGCCTGGTAGAACTCCAACATGGTGAATTCAGGGTTGTGCCGCGTCGAAACGCCTTCGTTACGGAAGTTACGGTTGATCTCGAAGACTTTTTCGAAACCGCCAACCACCAGGCGCTTGAGGTACAGCTCCGGCGCAATGCGCAAGAACATTTCCAGGTCCAGCGCGTTGTGGTGGGTCTCGAAAGGCTTGGCTGCGGCACCACCGGGGATGGTTTGCAGCATCGGCGTTTCCACTTCGAGAAAATCTCGCTGCATCAGGAAGCTGCGGATGTGGGCGATGACTTGCGAACGCACGCGGAACGTCTGGCGCACGTCTTCGTTGACGATCAGGTCAACGTAGCGCTGGCGGTAACGCTGCTCGGTGTCGGTCAGGCCGTGGTGCTTGTCGGGCAGTGGGCGCAAGGATTTGGTCAGCAGGCGCACGCTGGTCATTTCAACGTACAGGTCGCCTTTGCCGGAGCGCGCCAGGGTGCCTTCTGCTGCAATGATGTCGCCCATGTCCCAGGTTTTCACCGAGGCCAGGGTTTCTTCCGGCAACGTTTTGCGGTTGACGTAGACCTGGATGCGCCCGGACATGTCCTGGATCACCATGAACGAGCCACGGTTGAGCATGATGCGACCTGCCACCTTGACCGGGATCGCAGCCTCTGCCAGCTCTTCCTTGGTCTTGTCCGCGTAGGTTTTCTGCAAGTCTGCGCAGTAAGCGTCGCGGCGGAAGTCGTTGGGGAAGGCATTGCCCTTGGCGCGCTCGGCAGCAAGCTTTTCCTTGCGCAGGGCGATCAGGGAGTTTTCTTCCTGTTGCAGGGCCTGGTCGAGTTGTTGGTCGCTCATGTCTTTAAATTTTCCATCAGGTTCGTTGTCCCCGGCCTGCGGCCGGGGATCGTCCGGCGAGGACTAGGCGTCCCCCCGGCGCTTGCCGTCTTTTTTACAGGCCCGATTTCAGGCTGGCTTCCAGGTATTCGTCGATATCACCGTCGAGCACCTTGTCGCAGTCGCTGCGTTCGATGTTAGTGCGCAGATCCTTGATCCGCGACGCATCAAGCACATACGAACGGATCTGGTGACCCCAGCCAATATCCGACTTGGTGTCTTCCAGCGCCTGGGAAGCGGCGTTGCGCTTCTGCATTTCCTGCTCGTACAACTTGGCCCGCAGCATTTTCATGGCGGTGTCCTTGTTCGCGTGCTGGGAACGTTCGTTCTGGCAACTGACCACCGTGTTGGTCGGCACGTGAGTAATACGTACCGCCGAGTCGGTGGTGTTTACGTGCTGACCACCGGCACCGGAGGAGCGGTAGGTGTCGATGCGCAGGTCGGCCGGGTTGATCTCGATTTCGACCTTGTCATCGATCTCTGGCGAGACGAACACCGCAGAGAACGAGGTGTGGCGACGGTTGCCGGAGTCGAACGGGCTCTTGCGCACCAAGCGGTGCACGCCGATCTCGGTACGCAACCAGCCAAAGGCGTATTCGCCCTTGATATGCACGGTTGCGCCCTTGATACCGGCGACTTCACCGGCCGACAGTTCCATGATGGTCGCGTCGAAGCCGCGTTTGTCGGCCCAGCGCAGGTACATGCGCAACAGGATGTTGGCCCAGTCCTGGGCTTCGGTGCCGCCGGAACCGGCCTGGATATCCAGGTAGGCGTTGTTCGGGTCCATTTCGTGGCTGAACATGCGGCGAAATTCAAGCTTGGCGAGGTTTTCCTCGAGACGGGCCAGCTCGGCGACGACATCGCCCACTGCGCCTTCGTCGTTTTCTTCGACGGCCATGTCCAGCAGGTCGCGGCAATCGCCCAGACCGGTGTTCAATTCGTCGAGCGTATCGACGATCAGCGCCAGCGCAGCGCGCTCGCGGCCCAGTTCCTGGGCGTATTCAGGTTTGTTCCAGACAGCCGGATCTTCAAGCTCGCGATTGACTTCGGTCAGACGCTCATGCTTTTGATCGTAGTCAAAGATACCCCCGAATAGTTTCGGAGCGCTCGGACAGGTCCTTGATGGTGTTAAGGATCGGGTTGATTTCCATGGCGGGCAGCACTCGTTGGCGAACTTTTGAAAGCCTGCGAGTATAACGACAAACGGGCGGCAGCGGCAGCCCGCTTGGTCGATTCTGCCAAGGCAACTGCACTCAACCGCAATAACCCTGAAGAGCCAATGTGGGGCTTGCTCGCGATAGCGGTGTGTCAGTCAACGCACGGGTTGAATGAAACACCATCGCGAGCAAGCCCGCTCCCACAGTTGGAGTTGCTGCGGCGTCAGGTTATTCGATAAGGACCTGATTGCCTGCAAAGCACCGTAGCGATCTATACACATCGACTCGAAAAAAGCAGGACGCGAAAATCCAATGTGGGGCTTGCTCGCGATAGCGGTGTGTCAGTCAACGCACGGGTTGAATGAAACACCATCGCGAGCAAGCCCGCTCCCACCGTTGGGTTATTCGATGCCTACTTGGTTACGCCCGTTATGCTTGGCCGTGTACAAGCCCTTGTCCGCCGCCATGATCAGTTGCCGACAGTCGCTGCCCTGTTGCGGCGTGATGGTCGACAAACCAATGCTGATCGTCAGGCTTGCGCCCTCAGCCGGGGCGATGTGCGGGATCTTGAGCGCGGCAACCGCCATGCGCAGCTTTTCCGCCACCAGGCGTGCGCCGCCCGGCGAGGTGTTCGGGAGCACCAAAGCAAACTCTTCGCCGCCGTAACGCGCCGGCAGGTCCGAGGGGCGGCTGCTGGCTTCGCGGATGGTGGCGGCGACTTTGCGCAAGGCTTCGTCGCCTTCGACGTGGCCAAAACTGTCGTTGTAGGTCTTAAAGAAGTCCACGTCGATCATCAGCAACGACAACTGGTTCTGGTCGCGCATGGCACGGCGCCATTCCAGTTCCAGGTATTCGTCGAAGTGACGGCGGTTGGACAGCCCGGTAAGGCCGTCGGAGTTCATCAGGCGTTGCAGCACCAAATTGGTGTCAAGCAATTGTTGCTGGCTGACTCGCAGCGCACGATACGCGGCATCCCGCTGCAACAGGGTCATGTAGGACCGCGAGTGATAGCGAATGCGCGCCACCAGTTCGATGTTGTCCGGTAGCTTGACCAGGTAATCGTTGGCGCCAGCGGAGAACGCTGCGCTTTTGATCAGCGGGTCTTCCTTGGTGGACAGCACGATGATCGGGATATTCGCCGTGGCCGGGTGGTTGCGGTACTCGCGCACCAGGGTCAGGCCGTCCAGACCGGGCATCACCAGGTCTTGCAGGATCACCGTGGGTTTGATGCGAATGGCTTGGGCAATCGCTTGATGCGGGTCGGCACAAAAGTGAAAGTCGATGTTTTCTTCGTGGGACAAGCCGCGCCGCACGGCCTCGCCGATCATGGCCTGGTCGTCGACCAGCAACACCATGGCGGCATTTTCGTCGTTCTTGAAATCGTCGAGCTGTAAATCATTCATTTGCAGTCACCTGAATTACTACCTGCAAGCCGGCACTGCGGGAGTGATTAATCATTTTGCAAAGACCTCCAGCAATCGGGGCGCAATTCTGTCCAATGGGCGAATTTCAACAGCGGCATCAATCGCCGCCGCCGCTTTGGGCATGCCATACACCGCCGAGCTCTGCTGATCCTGGGCGATGGTCAAACATCCTTGTTCACGCAGCAATTTGAGCCCTTGGGCGCCGTCGCGCCCCATGCCGGTCAGCAACACACCGACAGCGTCGCCATTCCAGTAGCTGGCGACACTTTCAAAAAACACGTCAATCGAAGGCCGGTAAATTTCGTTCACAGGCTCTGCCGTATAGGCTAGCGTGCCATTTTTCAACAAGCGAATGTGATGGTTGGTACCAGCCAGCAGCACCACGCCGGTTTGCGGTGGCTCGCCCTCGCGCGCCAGGCGCACCGGCAGGCCGGAGGCGCTGCTCAGCCATTCGGCCATTCCGGCTGCGAACACCTGGTCCACATGCTGCACCAGCACAATGGCCGCGGGAAAGTCGCGTGGCAAACCCTTGAGCAGCACTTCCAGAGCGGCCGGGCCGCCCGCCGACGAACCAATCGCCACCAGGCTCTGGCGTGTGCCCGAGCTGCGCTGGGGCGCGCTTTCGGTGCGTACGCGGCTGCCGCGCTGGCCGATCAGCCAGCCAATATTGAGAATTTTGCGCAGCAACGGCGCCGCCGCATCCCTGGGGTTGCCCACGCCCAACGCGGGTGTATCAACCACGTCCAGTGCGCCATGGCCCATGGCTTCGAACACACGGCTGACGTTGGCCTGACGGTCTACGGTGACGATCACGATCGCGCACGGCGTTTCGGCCATGATCCGTCGGGTCGCTTCTACGCCATCCATCACCGGCATGATCAGGTCCATCAGGATCAAATCCGGGGTCAGCTCGGCGCAGCGCTGCACCGCTTCCTGACCATTGGCGGCGACCCACACCAACTGGTGCGCAGGCTCAAAACTCAGCGCACGGCGCAGGGCTTCTACCGCCATGGGCATGTCATTGACGATCGCGATCCTCATGCCCGGGCGCCTCCAATCAGCTCCATCACGGCGTCCAGCAAGGCGTCATCGTGGAAACTGGCTTTAGCCAGATAATAGTCGGCGCCAGCGTCAAGTCCACGACGCCGGTCTTCTTCGCGATCCTTGTACGACACCACCATCACCGGCAACGATTGCAGGCGACTATCACGGCGCAAGAGTGTGACCAATTCAATACCGTCCATACGAGGCATATCAATGTCAGTAATCAGCAGGTCGAAGTCTTCGGAGCGCAATGCGTTCCAGCCGTCCATGCCATCCACAGCAACAGCCACTTCATAACCACGATTAAGTAACAGTTTGCGTTGCAACTCACGCACGGTGAGCGAGTCGTCCACCACCAGCACGCGTTTGCGCGGTGCTTCGGTGGCCTGCTGGCTGCGTCGGGCAATGCGCTCCAGGCGGCCGGTGTTGAGCAGCTTATCGACCGAGCGCAGCATGTCTTCAACGTCGACAATCAACACCACTGAGCCGTCGTCGAGCAAGGCGCCTGCGGAAATATCCTGAACCTTGCCCAGCCGGTCATCCAGCGGCAACACCACCAGCGTGCGTTCGCCGATAAAGCGTTCCACCGCAATGCCGTACACCGCATCGCGCTCGCGGATCACCACCACCTTAAGCGTCTCTTGAACGTTGTGCCCTGGCGGGCGCTGCAACAACTGGCTGGCGGAAACCAGGCCGACGTGGCGGCCTTCGTGCCAAAAATGCTGACGGCCTTCGAGCTGCACAATGTCGTCGGGCGCCAGGTCGCGCATGCGCTCGATGTGCGCGAGTGGGAACGCGTAGGCTTCTTCGCCAACTTCCACCACCAGGCTGCGCACCACCGACAGGGTCAATGGCACTTCCAGGTGGAAGCGACTGCCCTGCCCCGCCGTCTGCTCCAGCACCACCGCGCCCCGCAGTTGGCGAACCATGTGCTGCACCGCATCCAGGCCGACGCCGCGCCCGGACACTTCGGTGACCGTGTCGCGCAGGCTGAAACCCGGCAGGAACAGAAACGTCAACAGCTCCTCTTCACTCAGGCGCAACGCCGTTTCCAGCGGCGACAGGTGCCGGTCGACGATGGTGCCGCGCAGACGCTCCAGGTCGACGCCGTTACCGTCGTCGCTCAGTTCCAGCACCAGCAAACCGGCTTGATGGGAGGCGCGCAGGCGGATCAGCCCTTCCGCGGGTTTACCGGCCAGCAGGCGCTGGTCGGGCATCTCGATGCCGTGGTCGACCGCGTTGCGCAGCAAGTGCGTGAGCGGCGCTTCGAGTTTTTCCAGCACGTCGCGGTCAACCTGGGTCTTTTCGCCTTCGATTTCCAGGCGTACCTTTTTACCGAGGCTACGGCCGAGGTCGCGGACCATGCGCGCTTGCCCCGTCAGCACATCGGCGAAAGGCCGCATGCGGCATGCCAGTGCAGTGTCATACAGCACTTGGGCGCGCTGCCCGGCCTGCCAGCCGAACTCATCCAGCTCGGCGGTTTTTTCCGCCAGCAGCGCCTGAGCCTCACTCAACAGCCGGCGGGTATCGGCCAGCGCTTCCTGCGCTTCGAGGTTCAGGTCCAGCGCCTTGAGTTGGCCGTCCAGCGTGTCCAAAGCGCGAACACTGTGGCTTTGAATTCGTTTGAGGCGCTGCATGCTTGCCAGGTAAGGCTTGAGCCGCTGCGTTTCGACCAGGGACTTACTCGACAAGTCCAACAGACTGTTCAAACGCTCGGCGGTCACGCGCAAAACGCGTTCGCCGCCTTCGGTGATGCGTTTTTTCTGGCGCGGCGGCGAGGGGTTGATGGGCGGCGCCGGCTCGGGCTCGGGCACAGGCGGCGGCGTTTCTAACAGCGGCGCCGCAGTCGGCTCAACGGCGGGCGCTGGCGGTGGCGCGATTTTGGCGGTCGGCTGCGACGGGTCGAGCAGGCGCTCCATCAGCGCCACATAAGCTTGAATGTCCGCAGGCCCCACGTCGTTGCCGGGCGTGGCGATGCGCATCAACAGGTCGGTGCCTTGCAGCAAGGCGTCGATATGTTCGGGTTGCAGGTACAGGCGGCTTTCTTGCGCACTGACCAGGCAGTCCTCCATCACGTGGGCCACGCTGACCCCGGCGTCCACCCCGACGATCCGCGCTGCGCCCTTCAGCGAGTGCGCGGCGCGCATGCAGGCTTCCAAATGGTCGGCCTGGGTTGGGTTGCGCTCCAGCGCCAGCAGGCCCGCGCTCAATACCTGGGTTTGCGCGTCGGCCTCCAGGCTGAACAACTCCAGCAGCGAGGCATCGCGCATCTGGTCGGGGGTCATGTGAGGCTCCGGGTCACGGCGGACAACAATTGCGCCTCGTCCAGCCAGCGCAGGCTGCGGCCTTTCCATTGCAGCACACCTTGGGTGTAGCGCGCGCTGGCTTGGGTGCCGGAGGCGGACGCCGCCTTCAGGGTGCGCTCATCGATGGCATGAATGCCGTCGACTTCGTCTACCGGCACCACCACCGGGCCATCCAGCGCGGCGATGATCAGCATGCGCGGCATGATCCGCCCGCCAGTGGCGCCGTTGCTGGTTGCGTCCAGGCCGAGCAGTTCCACCAGCGACAGGCACGCCACCAGCGCGCCACGCACATTGGCCACGCCAAGCAGCGCCCGCGAGCGCTGATGCGGCAGCGAGTGAATCGGCTGCAACGGCGCCACTTCGACCAGACAACGCGTGGCGAGACCCAGCCATTCTTCGCCGAGGCGAAACATCAATAAAGAGCGCGTGACCACATCGGCGCCGAGTTCGGCCGCCGCCTGCGGGCGACGGTCATCCTGCTGCAAGGCATACCGGTCGAGCAAGCGTGTGGCGGCGGCGGAATACACCGAACAGTTGCGGCAATGAATATGCTCTGCCAGCAACGGGCAGGACTTGTCGCCATGGATGCCGATGCGGTTCCAGCAATCGTCGATGGCGTGCGTATCGGCCAGGGTCAGGTCAAGGCCTGCGGTATCGAGCGCGTCTGGGCTACTCATGGTTTGGACTCACTGTCGGCTCGCTCGCTACGCGCGGCCCGCGCCTGCAAACGGCGCGCCCCCGCACTGTCGCCCTGAGACTCAAGCAACGCGGCCAGGTGCATCAAGGCCTGCGGATGCTGGGGTTCCAGGTACAAAGCTTTTCGATAATAGCCCTGGGCTTCCAGAGCATTGCCCGCCACATCGCTGAGCAGCCCCAGCCAGTAAAACACTTGGGCGACCGGCGCGTGGCTATGTAGATACTGCTCGCAGGCGGCGCGGGCTTCGGCGCTTTTGCCTTCGTTGGCGAGCGTGGCAATACGCGTGAGCAGTTCGCCCGCCTCGGTTTGCGGCGCCTTGATCGGCGGCGCCTGAGCGGTGACGGTGCTGAACGGGCGCGGCTTGGGCATCGGCGCCGTGTTGCGTGGCGCAGGCATCGGCACCGAAGGGAATACGGGCGCAGGCTCAGGCTTGACCGGCTCGACATGTCGGCTGAAGGCAAAAGATTGCGGTATGCCAATCGAGCGCATGCCATGGCGCCCCAACAGGCTGCCTTCGGCGGGGCCGATAAACAGTACGCCGTCCACGTGGGTCAGGCCCTTGAGCACGTCAAACACTTGCTTTTGGGTGGGCTGGTCAAAGTAGATCAGTAGGTTGCGGCAAAACACGAAATCATACGCGGGCTCATTGGCCAGCAACGCAGGGTCAAGCAGGTTACCGACCTGCAGACGCACTTGTTCGCGCACCCGGTCGTTGATGCGATAACCGTCAGCTTCTTCGGTGAAGTGGTGCTCACGAAACTCGATGTAACTGCCGCGAAAAGAATTCTTGCCATACACCCCGCGCTTGGCGCGTTCCAACGACAGCGGGCTGACATCCAGCCCCAGCACCTTGAACTGGTGCGGCGCCAGCCCTGCATCAAGCAAGGCCATGGCGATCGAATACGGCTCTTCGCCGGTGGAACACGGCAGGCTGAGAATGCGCAGCGCACGCATCTGCTTGATCTCGGCCAGACGCGCCACCGCCAGCCGTGCCAGCGTCGCAAACGATTCGGGGTAACGAAAAAACCAGGTTTCGGGGACGATCACCGCTTCGATCAGCGCCTGCTGCTCGTCATGCGAGCATTGCAGGCGCTGCCAGTAATCATCTTCGGTCTGCGCCTTGATGGCCTGAATACGCTGGCGCACCGCGCGCTCGATAATGGCTTCACCGACCGACGCGACATCCAGCCCGATACGTTCTTTGAGGAAGGCGAACAAGCGCGCGTCGTTGCTCATAGGCTCAACTCGGCGGAGAACAGCAAGGCGCGAACGGGCTCCGTGAGCAGTTCGTTCACACCAATCCATTGCGTCAAGCCCAGTGCATCTTCACGCACCAACCCCAAATACGGCGCCTCGCGGTTGTCCAGGCCATACGGCTTGAACTCGCCGAGGCCGCAACGCAGGGTGTCCGTCGCTTGTTCCAGAATCAGCCCCAGCCAGCGCGCTTCAACCCAGGGTTGCGGCTGATAATTGACCAGCACCAGCCGCGTGCTGGTGCGCGCCTGGGCAGGTTGACCAAAGGTCAGCGCACACAGATCGATAACCGGCACCAGCGCGCCGCGATGGGCGAAGATCCCGGCCACCCAAGCCGGCGCATGGGCGATGGGTTTCAGCGGCAAGCGTGGCAGCACCTCGGCGACTTCCGTGGCCTTGAGGGCGTAGCGTTCGCCACCGATGTGGAACGTCAGGAACAACACCTGTTTGGCTGCCGGTGCGCCGCCGCGTTTAGCCACGAGTTCGCTCATCAGACTTTGAAACGCGACACGCCGCTGCGCAAACCGACCGCAACCTGGCTCAGTTCATCAATCGCAAAGCTGGCCTGGCGCAGTGAGTCCACGGTCTGGCTGCTGGCATCGCCCAGTTGCACCAGCGCGTGGTTGATCTGCTCGGCGCCCGTGGCCTGGGCCTGCATGCCTTCGTTAACCATCAACACCCGCGGCGCCAGGGCCTGTACCTGGTGGATGATCTGCGAGAGTTGCTCGCCCACTTGCTGCACTTCGAACATGCCCCGGCGCACCTCTTCGGAGAACTTGTCCATGCCCATCACGCCCGCCGACACCGCCGACTGGATCTCACGCACCATCTGCTCGATGTCGTAAGTGGCCACGGCGGTCTGGTCGGCGAGTCGCCGCACTTCGGTGGCGACCACCGCAAAACCGCGACCGTACTCACCGGCCTTCTCGGCCTCGATGGCGGCATTGAGCGACAACAGGTTGGTCTGGTCGGCCACCTTGACGATGGTGACCACCACTTGGTTGATGTTGCCGGCCTTCTCATTAAGGATCGCCAGCTTGGCATTCACCAGGTCGGCTGCGCCCATCACCGAATGCATGGTTTCTTCCATGCGCGCCAGGCCCTGTTGGCCGGAACCTGCGGCGACCGAGGCCTGGTCGGCGGCGCTGGACACTTCGGTCATGGTGCGCACGAGGTCCTTGGAGGTTGCCGCGATTTCCCGCGACGTCGCGCCGATCTCGGTGGTGGTGGCTGCCGTTTCGGTGGCGGTGGCTTGTTGCTGTTTGGACGTGGCGGCAATCTCGGTCACCGAGGTGGTCACCTGTACCGAAGAGCGCTGGGCTTGGGACACCAGGGCCGTCAGCTCGGTCATCATGTCGTTAAAACCGGTTTCAACCGCGTTGAATTCGTCTTTGCGCTCAAGATTCAGGCGCTTGCTGAGGTCGCCGTCGCGCATGGTGCTGAGGATCGCGACGATGCGCTGCATGGGCGAGGTGATCGCGCGCATCAGCAACAAGCCGCAGAGGGCCGCAGCGAAGATAGCGAACGCCAAAGACACGAACATGCTGATTTTGGCAGAGGCCACGGCGTCATCAATGGCGGCGGTCGCATTGTCGGCGACGCCCTTGTTTTCGGTGATGATGTCGTTGAGTTTCATCCGGCCTTCGGTCCAGATCGGCGTCAGTTTTTCCGTCAACAACGTGCGGGCGCCGGGCAAGTCATTCGCCTCGATGCGCTCGACTACCTCCGCGAGAACCTTGTTGTAAGCGAGGTGCGCGGCCTTGAAACTATCGAATTCCGCCCGATCCGCCTGCACATAGACGGTTTTTTCGTAGCTGGCAATTTGATGTTGAATGCGCGCTTCGAAGGACTTGTAGTCCGCCTTGTCGGCATTGGTGAGGGTTTTGTCGTCGCGCAAGCCGATGACATCGATGGTCAGCAAATAGCTGTCGACCCAAGCGCTGCGGATGATCGAGCTTAGGTAAACGCCTGGCACCGCATCATCACGGACGGCCACCTGACTGGTTTCGATCTTCAGTAACCGTGAGTAGGACACCACAACCATCAGCAGCATGATCGCGATGATGACCGCAAAGCTCGCCAAAATCCGTTGGCGCAAGGTCCAGTTCTTCACAGTATTTCCTCGAAATGCCATTCAAATGAGGGGGAGTATAGCTGAGCATAAGCCTCATCTATCAACGGCTTTTGATGAAGCGATCACAGAATGCAAAATGTGGGAGGGGAGCAAGCTCCCCTCCCACATTTGGAGGTTGCACGGCAGATAGTGATTAGTTCAGCCGCACCTGTTTTTCCAGCTCGGCCTTCAATCCGGGGTCAAGTTTCAGTTGCCGCGCCAGCTCGTCGAGGTAGGCTTTTTCCATGAAGTTTTCTTCGTCCACCAGCATCACGCTGGCGATGTACATCTCGGCGGCGATTTCCGGGGTGGCCGCTGCGCGCGCCACATCAGCCGGGTCCAAAGGCTTGTTCAACTCGGCATGCAGCCAGCTTTGCAGCTCGCTATCGCTGTCGAGCTTGGTGAATTCACCTTCGATCAGCGCCCGCTCACGCTCGTCCACATGCCCGTCAGCCTTGGCCGCTGCGACCAGGGCTTTAAGAATGGCCTGGCTGTGCTGCTCAACCTGCGCCGGCGGCAAGCGGTCGATGGTTTGCGGCTCGCCTTGCGGGGCGTTGGCCTGCTGCGCCTGCCAGTTGCCATAGGCTTTATAGGCAATCACACCCAACGCCGCCAACCCGCCATACGTCAGGGCTTTGCCGCCGAATTTGCGCGCTTTTTTGTTGCCCAGCAGCAGCCCCATGGCCCCGCTCGCCAGCGCGCCACCCCCCGCGCCGCCCAGCAAACTGCCTAGCCCGCCACCGCCCAGCAACCCGCCAAGGGCACCTTTATCATCCGACTTTCGCTGGCCGCCGGCCTTGTTTTGCAGCATGTCCTGGCCAGATTTGAGCAACTGATCAAGCAATCCACGGGTATTCATTCACAGCCTCCAGACACTTGGGTTCGTAGGACCAATAGGCCTCCAGCGTAAAACTAAGTGCCAAAAAACCGAGATCTAGAGTGCTTCCAGATGTAACCCGCCGAGCAGATTGGCTTTCTGTGGGAGCGGGCTTGCTCGCGATAGCATCAACTCGGTATGCCTGATGCACCGAGGTGCCTGCATCGCGAGCAAGCCCGCTCCCACAGTTGACGGCATTGGGCTTGCGAGATTGCACTGAGAAGTGCGCCGCTGTGAAAGCCAGTCGGAAAAATCTTGTTTCATATGCCCCGCTACACGCTGCTATCAAGCAATTTTCCTACAGCATCGAACCGCTTAAGCTATCTGGCGTCTGTTTATAGTCCGTTGCGTTTGGCCGAAGGCATGTCCGAACCGTAATTTCTGATCCATTACGTGCCAGGAACGGCGCGGGATTTGCTCACGACAGGTTGTCTCTATGCACCGCAGGAATTTGCTCAAAGCGTCCATGGCCATTGCGGCTTACACCGGTTTGTCGGCCAGCGGGCTGCTGGCCGCGCAGGCTTGGGCGGGGAACCGCGCCGCCGATGGCAAGGCCGTGGCCTTCGATTTTGAATCGCTCAAAGCCCAGGCCAAGCAACTCGCCGGAACGGCTTATAAAGACACTAAACAGGTGCTGCCGCCGACCCTGGCAAGCATGACGCCGCAGAATTTCAACGCCATTGGCTACGACGGCAACCATTCGCTGTGGAAGGAATTGAACGGCCAACTCGACGTGCAATTTTTCCACGTCGGCATGGGTTTCAAGACGCCGGTGCGCATGCACAGTGTCGACCCCAAGACGCGTGAGGCGCGCGAGGTGCATTTCCGCCCGTCGCTGTTCAACTATGCAAAAACCACGGTGGACACCAAGCAGTTGACCGGCGACTTGGGTTTTGCAGGTTTCAAGCTGTTCAAGGCACCGGAACTGGATCGCCATGACGTGCTGTCCTTTCTTGGCGCCAGCTACTTTCGCGCGGTGGATGCCAGCGGCCAGTACGGCCTCTCCGCACGCGGCCTGGCGATTGATACCTACGCGAAAAAACGCGAAGAATTCCCCGACTTCACGCAGTTCTGGTTCGAAACCCCGGCCAAGGACGCCACGCGTTTTGTGGTCTACGCGTTGCTCGACTCGCCGAGCGCCACCGGCGCCTACCGCTTCGACATCGACTGCCAGGCCAGCCAGGTAGTGATGGCCATCGACGCGCACATCAACGCGCGTACTGCCATCGAGCAATTGGGCATCGCCGCCATGACCAGCATGTTCAGCTGCGGCACCGCTGAGCGGCGCATGTGCGACACCATTCACCCGCAAATCCACGATTCAGACCGCCTGGCGATGTGGCGCGGCAATGGCGAGTGGATCTGCCGCCCGCTGAACAACCCGGCCAAGCTGCAATTCAACGCATTTGCCGACACCGACCCGAAAGGCTTCGGCCTGGTGCAGACCGACCATGAGTTCGCCAGCTACCAGGACACCGTGGACTGGTACAGCAAGCGCCCCAGCCTGTGGGTGGAACCGACGACGGCGTGGGGCGAAGGCTCGATCGACCTGCTCGAAATACCGACTACCGGCGAAACCCTCGACAACATCGTGGCCTTCTGGACCCCGAAAAAACCGGTGGCCGCCGGCGACTCGCTGAACTATGGCTACAAGCTCTACTGGAGCGCGCTGCCGCCGGTGAGTACGCCGCTGGCGCAGGTCGACGCGACCCGTTCCGGCATGGGCGGTTTCACCGAAGGTTGGGCACCGGGCGAACACTACCCCGAAGTGTGGGCACGCCGGTTTGCCGTGGACTTCAAAGGCGGCGGCCTGGATCGCCTGCCGGCCGGCACCGGGATCGAGCCGGTGGTGACCTGCTCCCACGGTGAAGTCAAAGACTTCAGCGTGCTGGTACTCGATAACATCAAGGGCTACCGCATTCTGTTCGATTGGTACCCGACCAGCGACAGCGTGGAACCGGTGGAACTGCGGCTGTTTATTCGCACTCAGGACCGCACCTTGAGTGAGACCTGGCTGTATCAGTACTTCCCGCCTGCGCCGGACCAGCGCAAGTACACCTGATACACACGGTGGGAGCGCGCAGGCGCGCTCCCACCGCTCACCACTGCGCGGTTCAGAACCGCGACACGCTCTTCATCGCCCCAATCAGATAACGCATCGCCACTTGATCGTTCACGTTCAAGGCGCGGTACTGCGCGAGCATTTCAGCCTCGTCCAAACTTAACCGTCGAGCCCGCACGAATATCCTGCGGGTCAGTAAAACCACCAGTTCACCCGCTACACCATAGGACTTGGCCATGGACTGTTTCTCCTGATATCAATAAGACTCCTGGCGCCCATCGCCCGCGTCCCCTGAGGCGCGTGACCGTTACCGACAGCCTTGCTTGCTGGGCCAGCAATCAGACTTACCCTAAGAGTAGAAACAATCTCATCACGCGTGGGATTTTTTTAGAGTATTAACTTAAATAAATCTCTTAAGCAACAATGACCTACAGACTTTTCCTACGTGAGAGGCAATAAAAAACCCACCGGGCAAAGGTGGGTTTTTGGGTGCAACGCGTCGTATCAGTCCCGCAGATCAGACTCATGAATCGGCTGATCGCGATGCGTCGCGCGCTGGTACTGCGCCGGCCAGACGGCCTTGCGCCCGCCCAAGTCATCATCGGCATGCAGCGGCCAGTACGGGTCACGCAACAGCTCACGCGCAAGGAAAATAATGTCGGCCTGGCAAGTGCGCAGGATGTGTTCGGCCTGCGCCGGCTCGGTGATCATGCCCACGGTGCCGGTGGCGATGCCCGACTCTTTGCGCACACGCTCGGCAAAACGCGTCTGGTAACCGGGGCCGACGGGAATTTCGGCGTTGGCGGCGGTACCACCGGAGGACACGTCGATCAGGTCCACGCCGAGGTCTTTCAACTGCCGCGCCAGCGCGACGGTTTCATCCGGGTTCCAGCCGTCTTCCACCCAGTCCGTCGCCGACACGCGCACGAACAGCGGCAGGTCCTCAGGCCAGACTTCACGCACGGCCTGGGTCACTTCAAGCACCAGCCGAATGCGGTTTTCGAAGGAACCGCCGTATTGATCCCGACGCTGGTTGCTCAGCGGCGAAAGAAATTGGTGCAGCAGGTAACCGTGGGCGGCATGGATTTCCACCACCTCAAAACCGGCGGTCAGTGCGCGCTTGGCGGCGGCCACAAAGTCGGCGATGACTTGCTGGATGTGCGCTTCATCCAATTGTGTTGGCTGCGTGTGATTGGGGTCGAACGCAATCGGTGACGGGCCGACCGGCACCCAGCCGCCGTCTTCCGGCTTGACGCTGCCGTGCTTGCCGATCCACGGCCGATGAGTGCTGGCCTTGCGCCCGGCATGCGCCAGCTGGATGCCCGCCACCGCGCCTTGGGCGGCAATAAACCGCGTGATGCGTTGCAGCGGTTCGATCTGCGCGTCGTTCCACAGGCCCAAGTCCTGAGCGGTAATGCGACCATCGGCCGTCACCGCCGTGGCTTCGGTAAAAATCAGCCCGGCGCCGCCGACGGCGCGGCTGCCGAGGTGCACCAGGTGCCAGTCATTGGCCAGGCCATCGTCGGATGAGTATTGGCACATCGGCGACACGGCGATGCGGTTGAGCAGGGTCAATTGACGCAGGGTATAGGGTTCGAGCAGCTGACTCATGGCGCACCTCTTGGGCGTTCTGTGGGCACTCGTCTACACAACAGTGCATTGAGCCTAGTCGACAACGCTGGATCGCACAGGGTTCAGAAAGGAACGCGGGAGCCGATTGCCGGCTCCCGTTTTACAGCGGCTTACATCTCGACCTGGGTACCCAGTTCGATCACGCGGTTTACCGGGAGCTTGAAGAAGCGCAGGTTGCCGTTGGCGTTCTTCAACATGAACGCAAACAGGCCCTCACGCCAGCGCGCCATGCCGCGGATGCGCGAGGCGATCACCGTCTCGCGGCTGAGGAAGTAGGTGGTGCGCATCGGGCTGAAGTCCAGATCGTCCAGATGGCACAGTTTCAGCGCTTCAGGCACGTCCGGCTCATCGGTAAAGCCGAAGTGCAGGATGACGCGGAAGAAGCCTTCGCCATACGAATCCACCTCAAAACGCCGCGCCGCAGGCACCCGCGGAATGTCTTCGTAAACCACCGTCAACAATACCACTTGCTCGTGCAATACCTGGTTATGCAGCAGGTTGTGCAACAGCGCGTGAGGCACCGCGTCGGGCCGCGCGGTGAGAAACACCGCCGTGCCCTGCACGCGATGCGGCGGCTGCACGCGGATACTGCTGATAAAAATCGGCAGCGGCAAACCGCCCTCGTCGAGGCGCTCCACGAGCAATTGCTTGCCGCGTTTCCACGTGGTCATCAACACGAACAGCACGATCCCCGCGAGCACCGGGAAAGCGCCGCCCTGGATGATCTTCGGCACGTTGGCGGCGAAGAACAGCCCATCCACCAACAGGCAGCAGAGCAATACCGGCACGGCAAACACCGGCGGCCATTTCCACAGCAGCAGCATCACCGCCGCCACTAGAATGGTGGTCATCAGCATGGTGCCGGTCACGGCCACACCGTACGCCGACGCCAGCGCGTTGGACGACTCAAAGCCCAGCACCAGCAGGATCACGCCGACCATCAGCGACCAATTCACCGCGCCAATATAGATTTGGCCCTGCTCGGCGCTTGAGGTGTGTTGAATGTGCATCCGCGGGATATAACCCAACTGGATCGCCTGGCGTGTAAGCGAAAACGCGCCGGAAATCACTGCCTGGGAGGCAATCACCGTGGCCAGCGTGGACAACACCACCAGTGGGATCAGTGCCCAGCTCGGCGCCAGCAAGTAGAACGGGTTGCGCGCCGCCTCCGGGTCACCGAGCAGCAGCGCGCCCTGGCCAAAATAATTCAGCGCCAGCGCCGGCAGCACCAGAATAAACCAGGCGCGGGCGATGGGTTTGCGCCCGAAGTGACCCATGTCGGCATACAGCGCCTCGGCGCCGGTCAGCGCCAGGACTACCGCGCCGAGGATCGCCACACCAATGCCTGGGTGAACCATAAAAAAGCGCACGCCCCAGACCGGGTTCAGCGCACTCAGCACTTCGGGTTGCTGCAGGATGCCGTAGACGCCCAAGCCGCCCAGCACCAGAAACCACGTGACCATCACCGGGCCGAACAGCTTGCCGATGCGGTCAGTCCCGTGTTTTTGGATGAGGAACAGCGCCACCAGCACCACCAGCGCGATCGGCACTACCCATTTTTCGAGGCCATCGAACGCCAGTTCCAGGCCTTCCACGGCCGACAACACGGAAATCGCCGGGGTGATCATGCTGTCGCCGTAGAACAACGCGGCACCGCACAGACCACACACCACCAGGAAGCTGCGCAGCTTCTTGCGCTCCCCCGCCGCCCGCCGCGCCAGTGCGGTCAGCGCCATGATGCCGCCCTCGCCCTGGTTGTCGGCGCGCAGCACGAACAGCATATATTTGATTGACACGACCCAGATCAGCGACCAAAAGATCAGCGCCAGGATCCCCAACACGCCGTCATGGTTAACCTGCACACCGTAACCGCCAGTGAATACCTCTTTAAGGGTATAAAGCGGGCTGGTACCGATGTCTCCGTAAACCACCCCGACTGCCGCCACCAGCATGCCAATCGGCTTTGCATTGGAATGCTCGGCACCTGCTGCCTGACTCTTTGCCTGACCCATCAACCACTCCTGCCCTTTGACCTGAGGTCTTTTATAAACAACGCATCTAAGCTGACCGTAGCATGCGCTGTTTTACTTCTCGTAACAGACGTTTTATTGACCCAGGACTCATACCCGCGTGCAACGGCGCGAAGCATAGCGCAGCACTCGTCGCATTTCCCTGCATAAAGCTGGTCAAGTGCGGTGCCCGTCGCTAGAATTGCGCACTTTTTGATCAGAGGCGTACCAAGCGCCCATCCGCTGCCCTGTCGTGCCCGACGTGCGGCGTCATTCAATACCGAGGTTAGACATGTCCACCACCATCGCAAAAGCCAACCCCAAGGTCGGCTTTGTATCCCTGGGCTGCCCGAAGGCTCTGGTCGACTCCGAGCGCATCCTTACGCAACTGCGTATGGAAGGCTATGACGTCGTGTCCACTTACCAGGACGCCGACGTGGTGGTGGTCAACACCTGCGGTTTCATCGACTCGGCCAAGGCTGAGTCCCTGGAAGTGATCGGCGAAGCCATCAAGGAAAACGGCAAGGTCATCGTGACCGGCTGCATGGGCGTCGAAGAAGGCAACATCCGCAACGTGCACCCGAGCGTGCTGGCGGTTACCGGCCCGCAGCAATATGAGCAAGTGGTCAACGCCGTGCACCAAGTAGTGCCGCCGCCTCAGGACCACAACCCGCTGATCGACCTGGTGCCGCCGCAAGGCATCAAGCTGACGCCGCGCCACTACGCTTACCTGAAGATTTCCGAAGGCTGCAACCACAGTTGCAGCTTCTGCATCATCCCGTCGATGCGCGGCAAGCTGGTCAGCCGCCCGGTCGGCGACGTGCTCGACGAAGCCCAGCGCCTGGTTAAATCCGGCGTGAAAGAGCTGTTGGTGATCTCGCAGGACACCAGCGCCTACGGCGTCGACGTGAAATACCGCACCGGTTTCTGGAACGGCGCGCCGGTGAAAACCCGCATGACCGAACTCTGTGAAGCCTTGAGCAGCCTCGGTGTATGGGTGCGCCTGCACTACGTTTACCCGTACCCGCACGTCGACGAGTTGATCCCGCTGATGGCCGCCGGCAAGATCCTGCCGTACCTCGACATCCCGTTCCAGCACGCCAGCCCGAAAGTGCTCAAGGCGATGAAACGCCCGGCCTTCGAAGACAAGACCCTGGCGCGCATCAAGAACTGGCGCGAGATCTGCCCTGAGCTGATCATCCGCTCCACCTTCATCGTCGGCTTCCCCGGCGAAACCGAAGAAGACTTCCAGTACCTGCTGGACTGGTTGACCGAAGCGCAGCTGGACCGCGTCGGCTGCTTCCAGTACTCGCCGGTGGAAGGCGCTCCGGCCAACCTGCTGGACCTGGCGGTGGTGCCGGACGACGTCAAGCAGGCGCGTTGGGACCGTTTCATGGCGCACCAGCAAGCCATCAGCTCGGCGCGCCTGCAACTGCGCGTCGGCAAGGAAATCGAAGTGCTGATCGACGAAGTTGACGAGCAAGGCGCCGTTGGCCGCTGCTTCTTCGACGCGCCGGAGATCGACGGTAACGTGTTCATCGACGATGCCAGCGGCTTGAAGCCGGGCGACAAAGTCTGGTGCACCGTGACCGATGCCGACGAGTACGACCTGTGGGCTGAAAAGCGCGACTGATAGCGTCAGCGCTTTAAAAAAACCTGAAAAGCCCTGCCTCTGGAGAAGATGCGGGGCTTTTTTAGGTCTATCGTTTTGCCCATCAATACACAGAGAGACAAGGGGCAGCGGGCATGCGCCAGCATTCGGTTATCCACACGGCTAAAACCAGCGACTACGCGCAGTTGGCGCAACTCTGGGAAAACTCGGTGCGAGCGACCCACGACTTTTTGCCGGAAAGCTACATCGTGCTGCTTAAAGATTTGGTGCTGACGCGCTATTTGGACGCTGTGATGCTGATCTGCACCAAAGACGCCCGCCAGCGCATCACCGGGTTTGCCGGGGTGGCGGCGGGTAAGGTCGAGATGCTGTTTATCGACCCGCAGCACCGCGGCCAAGGCCTGGGCCGAGACCTGCTGCGCCATGCAGTCGAGCACCTGAACGCGGATAAACTGGACGTCAACGAACAAAACCCGCAGGCGCTGGGCTTTTATTTAAAGCAGGGGTTCGAGGTGGTCGGGCGCGCGGAGCATGATGGCCTCGGGCAGCCGTATCCGTTGCTGCACATGCGTTTGCGCCGGCAGCAAGATACCGGGGCTTAGGCGGCCTGAAGCAGAATGCGCTCAAATGTGGGAGATTCAATGGCTGAAAAATCGGGACGCAGAGCGTCCGGAGCGGCATTACCACGCAGAGCGTGGGAACGATCATCCCTCAAGCAGAACTCGGTCAACTGTGGGAGGGGGCTTGCTCCCGATGGCGGGGGGGCAGATAAATATTTTTCAACTGACACACTGCTATCGGGAGCAAGCCCCCTCCCACAAAAAGCAAAAAAAGCAGATCTACTGTGTATGCAAAACCCGCCCTTGATCTGCTTCAACCACTCAGGTCGGCTTTCAGGCCGCCGTGCTTTTGCTTTTGATCTGAGAAGCGCCCCGTTAAACCACGATGGCCGCACGCAGGCTTGAATCCGTGGGTAACCCGGCAGGACGCCGGGTTAGCCGCGCTGGGCCAAGGATGGCCCATCGCGGCGGCCCACGGATTCAAGCCTGTGTGCGGGCATGCCGAGCCCAAGCGAGGCACCGAGTGGTGGGGCAAGAGCGTTTTGGTTACTTTTGCGCTGTTCAAAAGTGACTCGCTGTAAGAGCGAAACCGATATAAGCCACAAACCAAATACCGGATATATACCCAACCTGAACAACACCCCAAGCCAGTCCAATGCTCGACAGCGCTACATCAAAAAAGCCAACCCCCGCCCCAGCGCCACAAAATGCCACAGCACTGAAATGGGGCCGGGATTAACCGGCGCCAGGCAGGTACAATAAACGCCCCCTTTTGCTACGGCCCTAGTCATGACTGACCCCATACGCCTCTCCAAACGCCTCATCGAACTGGTCGGTTGCTCCCGTCGGGAGGCTGAACTGTTTATCGAAGGCGGCTGGGTCTCGGTGGACGGCGAAATCATCGACGAGCCGCAGTTCAAAATCACCACCCAAAAGGTCGAACTCGACCCAGAGGCTAAAGCCACTGCGCCGGAACCGGTGACCATCCTGCTGCACGCGCCAGTGGGTATGGATGCTGAAACCGCGATGGCCTCGATCAGCGCCGAAACCCTGTCGGAAGAACACCGCTTCAGCAAACGCCCGCTCAAGGGCCACTTCCTGCGCCTGACCGCCAGCGCCGACCTGCAAGCCAAGGCCAGCGGCCTGTTGGTGTTCACTCAGGACTGGAAGATTCTGCGCAAGCTGACCGCCGACGCCGCCAAGATCGAGCAGGAATACGTGGTGGAGGTGGAAGGCGACATGGTCGCCCATGGCCTTAATCGCCTGAACCACGGCCTGACGTATAAAGGCAAAGAACTGCCAGCCGTGAAGGCCAGTTGGCAGAACGAAAACCGCCTGCGGTTTGCGATGAAAAACCCGCAGCCGGGTGTGATCGCCCTGTTCTGCGAAGCCGTTGGCTTGAAAGTCATCGCCATTCGCCGCATTCGTATCGGCGGCGTGTCCATCGGCAAAGTGCCGGTAGGCCAATGGCGTTACCTGTCCGGCAAAGAGAAGTTCTAGGCCGCACACCCTTTCCCGACATCGCCTGATTGGGCGGTGTCCACTGTTGAAAACCAGGATTGCCCACCATGATTCACAACGACGTACTGCGCAGCGTGCGCTACATGCTCGACATCAGCGACAACAAGATGGTCGAGATCACCAAGCTCGGCGGCATGGACGTAACCAAGGAAGACCTGCTGACTTACCTCAAGAAAGATGAGGAAGAAGGTTTTGTATTCTGCCCGGACGAGGTCATGGCGCATTTCCTTGATGGCTTGGTGATCTTCAAGCGCGGCAAAGACGAAAGCCGTCCACCGCAGCCGATCGAAACCCCGGTGACCAACAACATCATCCTCAAGAAACTGCGCGTGGCCTTCGAGCTGAAAGAAGACGACATGCACGCCATCCTCAAGGCCTCCGAGTTTCCGGTGTCCAAGCCTGAGCTGAGCGCGCTGTTTCGCAAATTCGGCCACACCAACTACCGCACCTGTGGCGACCAGTTGCTGCGTAACTTCCTCAAGGGCCTGACCCTGCGCGTCAGAGCTTAAAGCAGCCCCAAGCTTCACGCTGCAAGTTAAACGCTTGTAGCGTGCAGCTTGTAACTTGAGGCTTCAGAAATGAGTTACAACGTCTCGCCCATCGGCTTCGTGCGCTCCTGCTTCAAGGAGAAGTTCGCCATTCCGCGTCAGCCACAACTGGCACCCGCCGCCCGTGGCGTGCTGGAACTGGTGGCGCCGTTCGATACCGGTGAGGCGGTGCAGGGCTTGGAGCAGGTCAGCCATGTGTGGTTGCTGTTTCTGTTCCATCAGGCGCTGGAAGACAAACCTCGCCTGAAGGTGCGCCCGCCACGCTTGGGCGGCAATACGTCGATGGGCGTGTTCGCCACCCGCGCGACTCACCGTCCGAATGGCATTGGCCAGTCGGTGGTCAAGCTGGACAAGGTAGAGCCGGGCCGGCTGTGGGTTTCCGGAATTGATTTGCTCGATGGCACGCCCGTGCTGGATATCAAACCGTACGTGCCGTACGCGGACATCATTGACACCGCGACCAACAACATCGCCAGCAATGCGCCGCCGCTGATTCCCGTGCAATGGCTGAAGACGGCTCTGCACCAGGCACAAAGCCATGCTCAGCGCCTTGACGAGCCCTTGGTGGCATTGATCGAGCAATGTTTGGCACAAGACCCACGCCCGGCGTATCAAACACCGGTGCCTACACGCGAATACGGCGCACAGTTCTGGGATGTGGACGTGCGGTGGCACTATCCCGAAGCCGGGGTGATTTGCGTGCTTGAAGTGATTTCAGCTGACTGAAACCGAACGCCAATGTGGGAGGGGCTTGCCCCCTCCCACATTTAGAGCTTTTTTGTTGCCTGGTCAGCCAATGGCCTGACGTGTTTACTTCTCGACGAACGCACGCTCGATCAAGTAATCGCCCGGCTCACGCATGCGCGGCGAAACTTTCAGGCCGAAGCTGTTCAACACTTCGCTGGTCTCATCCAACATGCTTGGGCTGCCGCACAGCATGGCGCGGTCGTCCTCTGGGTTGATCGGCGGCAGGCCAATATCGCTGAACAGTTTGCCGCTGCGCATCAGGTCGGTCAGGCGGCCTTCGTTTTCGAACGGCTCGCGGGTCACGGTTGGGTAGTAGATCAACTTGTCACGCAGCGCCTCGCCGAAGAATTCGTTCTGCGGCAGGTGCTCGGTGATGAATTCGCGGTAAGCGACTTCGTTGACGTAACGCACGCCGTGGCACAGGATCACTTTTTCGAAACGCTCATAGGTTTCCGGGTCCTGGATCACGCTCATAAACGGCGCCAAGCCAGTACCGGTGCTGAGCAGGTACAGGTGTTTACCCGGTTTCAAATCGTCAAGCACCAGGGTGCCTGTCGGTTTTTTGCTGATGATGATCTCGTCGCCTTCCTTCAAATGCTGCAATTGGGAAGTCAGCGGGCCATCCGGTACCTTGATGCTGAAGAACTCCAGATGCTCTTCCCAGTTCGGGCTGGCAATCGAGTAAGCACGCATGAGCGGGCGGCCATTGGGCTGTTGCAGGCCGATCATCACGAACTGACCGTTCTCGAAGCGCAAGCCCGGGTCGCGGGTGCACTTGAAGCTGAACAGAGTGTCGTTCCAGTGATGAACACTGAGGACACGCTCGTGGTTCATGTTGCTCATGTACGGGGAACTCCTGGAAATGGGTCTGCGCCAAAGGTGAAGTGCGCAATTGCACAGCATTCTAATGGCGGCGACAATATCTGTTAACTGGATTATTAAGATAAGGGTTATCGGTTATATCGATATGCGATTTACTCTCCGTCAACTGCAAGTCTTCGTCGCCGTCGCCCAGCAGGAAAGCGTCTCACGCGCTGCTGGCCTTCTGGCCTTATCGCAATCCGCCGCCAGCACCTCGATCACCGAGCTGGAGCGCCAATCCAGCTGCCAATTATTCGACCGCGCGGGCAAACGCCTGAGCCTTAACGCCCTCGGCCATCAGCTATTGCCCCAGGCGGTGGCGCTGTTGGACCAGGCCAAGGAGATCGAAGACCTGCTGAACGGCAAGTCCGGCTTCGGCTCGCTGGCGGTCGGCGCCACCCTGACCATCGGTAATTACCTGGCCACGCTGCTGATCGGCAGCTTTATGCAGCAACACCCCGAGAGCCAAGTGAAGCTGCATGTGCAGAACACTGCAAACATCGTGCACCAAGTGGCGCACTACGAAATTGATCTGGGTCTGATTGAAGGCGACTGCAGCCACCCGGACATCGAGGTGCAAACCTGGGTGGAGGATGAACTGGTGGTGTTTTGCGCGCCGCAACATCATTTGGCCAAGCGCGGCGTGGCGACCATGCAACAACTGACCCATGAAGCGTGGATCCTGCGCGAACAAGGCTCGGGCACGCGCCTGACCTTTGACCAGGCAATGCGTCATCACCGCAGCGCATTGAATATTCGCCTCGAACTGGAACACACCGAGGCGATCAAGCGTGCGGTGGAGTCAGGGCTGGGGATTGGCTGCATTTCCCGGCTGGCGCTGCGCGACGCGTTTCGCCGTGGCAGCCTGGTGCCGGTAGAAACCCCGGACCTGGACCTGGCCCGGCAGTTCTACTTCATCTGGCATAAACAGAAGTACCAGACCTCGGCGATGCGCGAGTTTCTGGAGCTGTGCCGCACCTTCACGGCCGGGGTTCAGCGCAGCGACGAGATCGTGCTGCCGAGCATCGCCTGAGCCTTAGATCAGGATCACCGCCCACACCAGGGCGATCATGCTCAGTGCCACGAATTGCGCGGCGCTGCCCATGTCCTTGGCGTTTTTCGACAGCGGGTGACGCTCCAGGGAGATTCGGTCGATAGCCGCTTCGACCGCCGAATTGAGCAATTCGACGATCAACGCCAGCAGGCACACCGCAATCAGCAAAGCGCGCTCAACCCGGCTGACATGCAAGAAGAAGCTCACAGGAATAAGGATGACGTTGAGCAGTACCAACTGACGGAATGCCGCCTCGCCAGTGAAAGCCGCACGCAAGCCATCCAGGGAATAGCCCCCTGCGTTGAAGATACGTTTGATACCGGTTTGACCCTTGAAAGGCGACATAGATGTAGGCAACTGAACCAAAGAAGTGGGGAAACTAGTTCACGCAAGGTCAAAAAAGCGTGAATCGATGACAGCTTAATGCTGTGAAATTGACTCAAGTTGTTGCAAAAGCAGCGCCGCCTGCGTGCGCGTGCGTACGCCCAGCTTGCGGAAAATCGCGGTGACGTGGGCCTTGATGGTGGCCTCCGACACGCTCAACTCGTAGGCAATCTGCTTGTTCAGCAAACCTTCGCAGACCATGGTCAGCACCCGAAATTGCTGGGGCGTCAGGCTGGCGAGGCCATCACGGGCGGCCTTGGCTTCGTCGGACACGTTGATTTCTTCAAACGCTTGCGGCGGCCAGGACACATCACCGTCGAGTACGCTGCGCACCGCCTTCTGAATATCTGCCATCGCGCTGGACTTGGGGATAAAACCGCTGGCGCCAAACTCCTTGGAGCGCACCACCACATCGGCGTCTTCCTGTGCAGAGACCATCACCACCGGAATTTGCGGGTATTGCCCGCGCAACAGCACCAGCCCCGAGAAACCGTAGGCGCCAGGCATGTTCAGGTCAAGCAGCACCAGGTCCCAATCGGACTTTTCGGTCAGGCGGGCTTCCAGCTCAGCGATGCTGGCCACCTCAACCAAACGCACATCCGGGCCAAGACCCAGGGTCACCGCCTGATGCAGCGCACTGCGAAACAGCGGATGGTCATCGGCTATCAGGATTTCGTATGTGGCCATTGATTAAATGATCCTGTTTTTTTACGGCAGCCCTGATGGGTTCAGGGTTGGCCAGTACACAAGGCGACAGCCAGGCAGCTATCACCGCAGGGCACCCTCAGCGTCAAAAACATCTGAAACGGCGCTGAAAATTCACGCTTACGCCCCAATCGGCGCCCAGCATGCCCAGCGTAGCCTGGAGGGTCAAGCACTACGCCGGTGGGCATTCTAGCGGGGTACGGGTTTACAGTGCCATCATCGAGTTAGCGTCCGCTCATACCGCCGGGATATACGGTGCAAGACGCGTATGAACGAGGTCGGCCGGGTCCAGCGGCATCTGGAACTTGGCGGCCAGATAATGCGTGCTGAACACGTCGAGGTAGGCGTCGAGCACTTCACTGGCAGCTTGATCGCCGGCCAGTTCCAGGCACAGCGCGGCGACTTCGGCGGTGCAAAAATGGTCGTCACGCTTGGAGCGGCGCAGTTTGTAGCGCGACAGCTGTTCCGGCGCCAGGCTCAGCACCGGCAAGTGTTCAAGGTAAGGGCTCTTGCGAAACATCTTGCGCGCTTCGCTCCAGGTGCCGTCCAGCAAAATAAACAATGGGCGCTTGCCTGGTGCCACGTCGACCTGACTGACCACCCGCTGCGGCGCCACGAATTCGCCGGGGAATACGATGTAGGGCTGCCACTGCGGATCGGCAAGCAAGCTCAGCAACTCGGGCTCGACTTCAGTGCGCGCCCAGGCGAATGCGCTGGTGTCGTCAATCACATCGGCGATCAGCCAGCCGGTGTTACTCGGTTTCATCGGCTCAACGTCGTGCATCAGCAGGCACATGGCGGAACGCGCCTGCACCTGCGGGCGCCAGGCGCACAGGCAGTATTCGGGAATCACCCGGCAATCGGGGCAGCGCTCGGCACGTGAACCGCGATTGAGAAAAGGCCTGACGGCCCGCGCCAGGCGTTCGGTACGCAAGCGGGAGACGGCGTGGCTCATCGGATGCAACCCGCGAAAGGGGAAATCGACACTGAGGGAACTCGAGGCAGGCTTTAAGTGGCCGCAGTTTACCAGAGCTGTAGGCACTTCCCAGCAATACGCCTGGCTGTAGTGCCCAGCGCTCCCCTATAATTGCGCGCCACTGAACGCACAGCGCAGTGGCTGGTCTATGCACCAGTAACCGAATCAGGAGAGTTTCATGCTGCGTTCCATGCTGCGCCTTGTTGCCCCATCCGTCGCCCTTGCGTTGGTTTTGCCCATGGGCGCCCACGCGGCCTCGCTGCTGGAGGCCCAAATGAACAGGAAGCTGCAAAGCGTCGCGGCTGAAAGCAACAAGGACCTGCCACGGGAAATCGATGAAAAAACCCTGGAAGTGGCCTACACCGTTGAAGGCATGCAACTGATCGATCACCTCAGTGTGCAGCCTGATCGCGCCGAACAAATGCGCGCCAACCCCAAGGCTGTGTATTTTCAACTCGGGCAGAGCGTGTGCCTCAACCCGGGTTACCGCGAGTTGATGGCCAAGGGCGCAATCATGCGCTACGAGATCACCGAGAACAAAACCAATCGCCCAGTGGCATCGGTCAAGTTTGCGGAAGCCGATTGCCCGGCACCTGCCGCCGCCAAGAAGAAAAAGTAACCTCAGCTCGACCCTCGCGCGCTGCTGTCCTGCAGCGCGCGCATCCCCCGCTTCAATTGCCTGCAGACCACTGAACGGCGTGATGTGCGACCAACAACCGGTTGCCAACCAACGGTTTTTCGGCACATGATCAAGTCATCCCGACAGCCCACCCAGAGCGTTACCTACGTCGTTCTGTAACATTTTCAGGGCAAAAGAGGGTTGCCCTTCTGCGACTGGCAGTGCAAAGGTTTCTAAATCACCAGGAACATACAGAGCCCGTCTTGCCGCCCGGCGAGCAGCGTGCAATGCCTTCGGCATGCAGCGACACATGCAGTGTCGCGGCCTCGGAGAATTTCTCGCCGACGGCCCAGGCTCTGTGAAGAAGGAGAAGTTGAATGCCTTATGAATCGAACGAGCAACTGCTCCGTCATTTTGAAGAACACGGGGCTGACCTCACGCAGCAGGTCGACGCACAGCTACAGCTGATCGCCCCCAACAGCCCGAACATCCCCCTTTATCGCGACATGATTCTCACCGTTCTGCGCATGGCCCAGGACGACCGCAACCGTTGGAACGCCAAAATCACCTTGCAGGCCATCCGTGAACTGGACAACGCCTTCCGTGTGTTGGAACAGTTCAAGGACCGCCGCAAGGTCACGGTGTTCGGTTCGGCACGCACGCCGGTCGAAAGCCCTTTGTACGCCTTGGCTCGCGAAGTCGGCGCGATGCTCGCGCAATCCGACCTGATGGTGATTACCGGCGGCGGCGGCGGCATCATGGCGGCAGCCCATGAGGGGGCGGGCCTGCAACACAGCCTGGGGTTCAACATCACCCTGCCGTTTGAACAGCACGCCAACCCGACCATTGATGGCACCGATAACCTGCTGTCATTCCACTTTTTCTTCACCCGCAAGCTGTTCTTCGTCAAGGAAGCCGATGCGCTGGTGCTGTGCCCAGGCGGGTTCGGCACGCTGGACGAAGCGCTCGAAGTGCTGACCCTGATTCAGACCGGCAAGAGCCCGCTGGTGCCGGTTGTATTGCTGGATGCACCCGGCGGCGGTTTCTGGCAAGGCGCTCTGGACTTTATTCGCAGCCAGCTGGAAGCCAATCGCTACATCCTGCCAACCGACCTCAAGCTGGTCCGCCTGGTCTACAGCGCTGAAGAAGCAGTGGATGAGATCAACCGGTTCTATGCCAACTTCCACTCCACACGCTGGTTAAAACGTGAGTTTGTGGTACGCATGAATCACCCGCTGAGTGATCGAGCCTTGGCCCATTTGCAGAACGAGTTTGCCAGCCTGCGGCTAAAGGGTGAGTTCCAGCAATTGGCCTACACGGGCGAGGAACACGATGAGCCAAAGTTCGGCCATTTGACGCGGCTGGTGTTCAATTTCAACGGGCGTGATCAAGGCCGGCTGCGCGAGCTGGTGGATTACATCAACGTGCCGGAGAACTGGGCGCAGGCTGAGGGCAAAGCACAACAGCGCGTGACACCCGAGACGGCTTGATTTTTTAAAGGCAAAAAAAAAGGCCCACTATTTTCATAGTGGGCCTTTGTTTTTTGGCAGTTGCAGCAGATTAACGGTGGCAACTTGAGGATTCAGTCGTCCATGTGCCGGCCGCTTAGTAAGCGGCTGATCATTTCCATTGAAAACCCGCGATAACTCAGGAAGCGACCTTGCTTTGCGCGCTCCCTGGCATCAATCGGCAGATGACCCGAAAACTTGCGACGCCAGGTGTCTTCCAACTGCGACTGCCAACTGATGGTGCATTCGCGCAGGGCGAGGTCGATATCGGCACGTTGCAGGCCACGCTGGCTCAGCTCTTCGCGAATTCGCGCAGGGCCGTAGCCGGAGCGCGCTCGGTAAGACACAAAGCTTTCGAGGTAACGGGCTTCAGATAACAGCCCTTCTTCCGTCAAACGGTCGAGGGCGGTTTCGATCATTTCGGGCTCTGCGCCGCGCTGACGCAGTTTACGCGTCAGCTCGACTCGACCATGCTCGCGGCGAGCGAGCAGGTCCATCGCAGTGCGCCGAACGGCGACGAGTGTATCCAGTACAACTGTCATCGTTTGCTTCAGCTATCAGTGTCGGCTTCTTCTACTTCTTCAACCGGCTCGCGGTTGGCGGCAGCCTTCACGTCTGGCGCTGGAGTCAGCAGCTTGTCGCGAATCTGCTTCTCAAGCGTGGCAGCGATGTCCGGGTTGTCCGCCAGGAACTTGGCCGAGTTGGCCTTGCCCTGACCGATCTTGCTGCCGTTGTAGGCATACCAGGCACCGGACTTCTCGACAAAACCGTGCAGCACGCCCAGGTCGATCATCTCGCCGTTCAGGTAAATACCCTTGCCGTAGAGAATCTGGAACTCGGCTTGACGGAATGGCGGGGCCACTTTGTTCTTGACCACTTTAACGCGGGTTTCGCTACCGACAACCTCGTCACCTTCCTTCACCGCGCCAGTACGACGGATGTCCAGACGGACCGACGCGTAGAACTTCAGCGCGTTACCACCGGTGGTGGTTTCCGGGCTGCCGAACATCACGCCGATCTTCATGCGGATCTGGTTGATGAAGATCACCAGGCAGTTGGCGTTCTTGATGTTACCGGTGATTTTACGCAGCGCCTGAGACATCAGACGGGCTTGCAGGCCCACGTGCATGTCACCCATTTCGCCTTCGATTTCAGCCTTCGGTACCAGGGCTGCCACGGAGTCGACCACGATCACGTCGATGGCGTTGGAGCGCACCAGCATGTCGGTGATTTCCAGGGCTTGCTCACCGGTGTCCGGTTGGGACACCAGCAGGTCGTCAACGTTGACACCCAGCTTGCCGGCGTACTCAGGGTCGAGGGCGTGCTCGGCGTCGACGAACGCGCAGGTGGCGCCCATTTTTTGCGCCTGGGCAATCACCGACAGCGTGAGCGTGGTTTTACCGGAAGATTCAGGACCGTAGATTTCAACGATACGGCCTTTTGGCAGGCCGCCAATGCCGAGTGCGATGTCCAGACCCAGAGAGCCAGTGGAAATAGCCGGGATCGCCTGACGGTCGTGATCGCCCATACGCATTACGGCACCCTTGCCGAATTGACGTTCGATCTGACCCAGGGCCGCAGCCAAGGCTTTCTTCTTGTTCTCGTCCATTGAAGTCCTCACGTAATCAATAAGGCCTGACGGCCAACACCTGTATAAGTAGACAGTATTGTTCCACAAACATCGAAGATCGCCTACCCCTGATTTTCTATTTCTGCTGCAGCTCGTCGCAACAAGCCCTCCAGCGCGGCTTTTACCGTTTGTCGGCGAACCTCGTCGCGGTTGCCGGGGAAGTGCGCAAGCTCGGCCGTCACCTCCTCGCCTACGCCGAACGCCAACCATACCGTGCCCACCGGTTTGTCGCGCGAACCGCCATCGGGGCCGGCGACGCCACTCACCGCCACGGCAAAACGCGACAGGCTTTTTTCCTGCGCGCCCCGCACCATTGCCTCGACCACTTCCTGGCTGACGGCACCGACGTTGGCGAACAGTTGTTCAGCTACGCCCAGTTGTCGGGTTTTTTGTCGATTGGAATAGGTGACATACCCCGCCTCGAACCAGGCCGAACTGCCCGGTATGCGTGTGATGGCCTCGGCGATACCGCCGCCGGTGCAAGACTCGGCAGTGGTGACGTGGGCATTGAGCACCTGCAAGCGGCGACCCAGTTCAGCGGCTAATTGAGTGATTTCCTTCACGGTCGTCTCCAGAAACAGGCGGGGGTTTGCCTACCCTACAGGAGCAAATCGCACACGCAAGCGACAGACTGGATCAAGATGCTAACGCCCGACGGCGCGCACATACGCCTGGCAAGCCCGCAAGGCGATCAGGGCGTTATCACCGTCGTCGGTGATGCCGATAATTCGTTGAGCATGCGCCGGGTCAAGTCGGGCTCGCGCGGCTGCATGAACCACGCCGCCGGGGGTGGCGGTGGCAGGCACTGCGCAGCCACTGGCAGGCTCGCTGGCGTCGAGAAGGACTGACAGCCGCACATCAGCAGTGGCCAGGCGGGCGCGCAAATACGCCTGATTATGGTGGGCATCGTTCAACTCCTGCGCATGGTGTTGGTCGCTGGCACTGAGTTGTTGCTCCAGGGCCAACCGTTTGTCTTGTTCGGCATGTTGTTGCTGCAACGCCGCCTGGGTGTGTTGATCGAGCACGTTTGCGTGCGTCGCCGCCAAGCGCACAAGCTGCGCCTCATACCGCCACGTCTGAAGCTGCCATGCCAGGCTCGCAGCAACACCAAGCGAAAGGAAATACCCCAACAGCCGGTAGGACATTAAGAAACGCATAACACCGCCTTCGCCCGCGCACACAATTGCAAGCGGTCGTCCAAGCCATTCAGGCCACCATTAATGCGCCGGGTGATGGTGGTGAACTGGTCGTTGTCGGCCAGTTGATTCAGGCCATTGCTTTGCCAGAACCAGGCGGCGGATTCGCACGCCCATTGGGGTTGTTCGAGCAGTTGCGGTTGTTGCAGCAAACGCTCATCACCGAACAGCGCCTGGCTGCACGCCAGGTAATTGCGCCGTCCGGTGATCTGGATGAGCCCGCGACCGCGATATTTCTGGCCATCGCCATCTGCCTCGGGAGTGTTGCCCAGGCGAGCCGCCAATGTGCCGGTGTCGTACTTGCTCAGGTATTGCTCGCTGCCCAGTTCACGCACGTACAGCAGTTGGCCGGATTCGTGGCCGACTTGGGCGAGGAAGGCGGCGATGCGTTTGGGGTTGTCGATGGCGTATTTCGAGGTCGCCGTGTTTAACGCCGATAAAAAAATGCCCGCTCTAAGGCGGGCTCCAGGCATCACCTGGATAAGGTGAGACAGCGTTATCAATAGATGCCCTTACTTAAGTGATTATTCTGCCTGCGATAAACCGCTTGCGTTGATCACGCATCGATAGCTCTGTTGACGGTTGCCGCTGGCCGTGACGGTGTGGATCGACCAACGCCCCTGCATAAAACTTGGCCATGATTCATCCAGCAGTAACACGCCTTCTGCGGCCAGTGACGGATTACCGGGGCAGGCCACATCGATCTTCAACCCTTCACGCCCCACTCGACGCATTTCGCCTTGCGCCGCAGAGCGGGCTTCGTCTTCGTTTTGATAACGTTGCGTGACCACCTTGAACGGTTCAAAACCCACCTCCACCAAACGCTGTATACCGGCCGCTGCATCCCACCAAGAAGTTTGCGCGCCGTTGTAGAGGGCTCGGCTGGTCTTGGTAAACAGTGCGCTGATAAACGCGCGATCACCCGGGCGATTGTCGCGGGTGACCGACAGCTGCACGTCCGGCAGTACCTTGCCGGACAAGGAAGTGATCCGCCCTTTGCGCCCCAGCACGTACAGCGCGTCGACGGGTTTGGCGACCGCATCGAACTGCTTCGCCAGGCGCGTCAAAAATGCCATGTCGCTTTCATTGGTCTGGTCGATATGCGCGATCAGCTTGCCATCCAGTTCAGGCTCCACACGCGGTGAAAACCCATAGCGCGTGGTCAGTTGGCGAAACAGCGCGCCCAGGGTGATCGGCCCGTGGCTGGCGGTACGCCGTTGCTTGAACCCCTCCATGTCAAACGGCGCCGCCGTGGCCACCAGCACCAAGCGCATGGGGAACAGTGACGCGGTGCGCTGGGTGATCTTGAACAGCCCTTTGTCGACCAAACCCGACTCCAGGTAACCGACGCGCAGGCCAACTTTCCCGCCCAGGTCCGGCAACCCTTCGAGCCCTTCGATATCGAGGGTCAGCTTGAGCTGGTCCGAGGCCAAGCCGGTGGTATCGGTATGCACCCACTCCAATAAACGCTGGTTGAACAGCGCGGCATTGGCGCCGTAAAGCTCCACCACGGGTGTGAATCCAAGTGCCATGGTTGCTCCTTAATCCCAGGCCGATACCGGACGGTTCGTGAGGGGTTGCGTGTCCAATTCGGGCACGAGTACGGTGACGCCTGCGGGTAATACAGCGCCCTGTTCGGCCAGCGCCGGGTTCAAGCGCCACAGGGCTTCTTCCGCCGCATCATCACAGCGGCCCAGCTCGCGGTAGAGCAGCAGGTTGACTGAGTCACCGGCAATACTTCTCACCTTACGCATTGACGAACTCCTCAAGCACCAGCGTCCAATTGATCAGCATGGCGGTGCCATCGTCGATCACACCGGCCTGCTTTTCGTCGATCGACTTGATCGTCCACAACCCCCAGTTACGCCCGATACCATCGACCAAAGGCAACGGCACCCGAACAGCTTGCAGCGCCCGCAGCTCATCCAGACGCGCCATGCCCTTGGCACGTGTGGCCTTGCCGCCAAACGTAAGTGTTTCGAGCGCTTGGCCAACCTGGGTGGATTTGGGCTTGCCGACAATAATGTCCAGGCTGCCCCAGCCACCGCTGCTCACACGATCAAGGGTGTCGTAGGCAAACCCGCGCGAGAGCCCAAAAATAAAAGTGCCCAACACCATCTGTTGTCGCATCACACAGCTCCATCGGTCAGTGCTGCGTCGCGTCGCGTCGCCAGCAGGTTGTCCATCGACAGTGGGGTAAATTGCGCTTCGATCTGTTGCACCACCAGCGCCGCCAACTCTTGATGGCTGGCTTGCTCAGGCGCGGTGATAGTGATCTGCGGCGCAAAATTGATTGGGCGGTTATCGGCTTGAGGGCTGTTCAGGTTTTGACTGACCTGCGTGGGTGAAGGCAGACGGTCGCTTGTGCTCATCACTTTTTCAGCCAGCCACGTGCCCGCCTCACTGCCGAGCAAGCCACCGATGGCGCCGCCTACTGCGGTGCCGACGCCGGGCAATATCAACGTGCCAATGGCTGCACCAGCGGAAGCGCCCGCCCACGCGCCACCGGCGGTACTCAGGCCTGTGCCGATGGCTTTTGCGTCGCCATTGCGCACGCCCTGGATGACATCCATGGCGGTGTCGACGTACTTCAACGGGCCCAGCCGGCGCGCGGCGGATGACTCCAATTTGCTCAAGGTGCCCATCAGGCCGGAGGTGGGCATGCTTGGCGAGCCGGGCACAGCCGCGGGCAGGCGCTCGCCGCCGACAGCCTGGGCACGCGATGAGGTATTCGCGCGACCTTCAGACGGCGTCAGCGCAGCGCGCCGCGCCGACGCTTCAATCAACTCCGGCGCTCTGCCTGGCACCGATTGGCGCGCGGCATTAGCCTTCTTGCGGCGGTTTGGCTGGGCGCGGGACGAAGTATTCGCGCGGCCTTCGGACGGCATCGGTACTACGCTGCGCGCCGACGCTTCGACCAACCCCGGCGCTCTGCCTGGCGCCGATTGGCGCGCGGCATTATTCCTTTTGCGGCGGGTTGGCTCGGCCGCAGGCGGCAGTAAAGCCTGAGTGGGAGCGATGCCAGTGAATCCTGCCAGCGAGCGGCTTAAAGGCTTGGCAACCCGATCAAACAGACTGCGGGCCAACCCGGAGAAGCCACCGGTTTTTTTCGCCGGGCCTCTGGCGGCTGCCGGCGAACGGGCGGGTTTCGGCTTGCCTGCGTTGGTCTTCCTGCCGGTGTTTCTTGGGCCAAAACGCTCGCGCCCTCGCGGGGCTTCGGCCGCAGGCGGACAGCAGCAATCCTTGCCATCGTCCTTATCGCCGTCTTTATCGTTGCCCTTTTCGGAATCACCTCCCTTGAACAGCTCGCCGATGAACGGCAGCTTACCGAGTGTTCCATCGACCACTTTATCGGTAACGCGGGTCTTGATGGTTTCGCCCAACGTTTCAAGCATCGGCATGATCACGGCGCCTGCCGTTTTTAATGCGCTGGCCGCAACAGGCGAATCGCCGGCAAGTTCATTTGCGCCGTCCACCACGCGGGTCTTGGCCTTCAGCCAGGCGCCTTCGAACAACATCGGCGCGGGTTCTAACGTTTTAGAAAGGCGACTTTCGCTTTCAGTGGATTCTTCGCGCAGAACGCTGATCGACTTTTGCGACGTTGTGGTCGTATCCAGCGACAGATTGGCGTTGGAAGATCGAAGCGCTGCGACCGGGTCGAGCACCTGTGCGGTGACGACTTTTATGGATTCGCGGGTATGGCTGATGTTCTCTGACGTGTTCGACGTCAATTCAGCGCCAGCCTTGGGCTCGGTTTGCTCAGCGGTCTTTGACGGCTGAACATCCAGTGCCTTGAACGGCAATAAAGAGGTTTCCAGCGCATCCACGCTGTCACGCAATTGGCTCAAGGACAGGCTGAGGCGATTCACCTCAAGGCCTGCATTGGCCAGCGCCAACTCCACGCCCGATGATGCTGCAGCCGCCCTACTAGTTTCGGGTACCAAAGCCCCTGCGTTGACGACGGCGGCGTCCATCGCACCGCCGACGCTGCCGAACACCTGCTGGCCATCCTTGGCCGTGGCATACGTGAGCGAATACTTGTCTTGCATCCCGCTTACTCCTGTTTGACGCCAAGACGAGTGATCGCAATGTCGTAGCGGCGCAATGCTTTTCCGGCATCCCAGTCGAGGATCTCCGCCTCATTGACCGAATAAATCAGCGGAACCACATCGAGGATTACTTCGATGTCGCGCTCCGAAAGAAGTCCGCCGGTTGATTTAAAAAATCGTCGATGCGCTCCTGCAGTTCCGTCCAGTCGGGCACGGTCAGGCCGGCGAGATCAGGGATCATCAGGCCGGTGCAGTGCGCGGTGATGAACTCGGCGCGCTCCTTGTTGGTGGCGAGCTTTTTCATCACTTTGGTCACGCGCAGGGCGGGCATTTCCAACGCGAGTTCAGTCTGGGTTCGACCGGCTGCCGCCAACGGCAATAGCAAGTGGACCGGCTGATCGTGGTTCGCCGCGGTGCGCTCATCCAGGAAGAACGACGCAGGGCGCGTCGACATTTCGTGGACGTATTGGGCGATGCTCACGTAGTCCGGACGCTTGAGTTGGTCGAGCTCTTTTTCCGACAGGCCGGTGGCGAGTTTCGCCAGCTCGAAGAACTGGTCGTCCTCGTCGTCACCGGCGCGGGCCAGCGCGTCTTTTTGCGCGGCATAAAACAGCGGCTTGAGTTGGATTTTTTCGATCGTCGCGCCGGTGTCAGCGGTGATCGGGGACAGCAGGCTGTGCAGCGGAGGCATCCAGGCCATTAAGTCATTCCTTGATAAGCGTTTTAAAAGGCAGCGCAGCGTTAAGCTGCGCGCGCGGTCACTGTGGGCGCCGGCTTGCTCGCGATGGCAGTGGGTCAATCAGCACAGGTGTCGGCTGACCTGGCGCTATCGCGAACAAGCCCGCTCCCACAGGGGGCGCACTGCGCTTTACGGCATCAGCACGGCGCGGCGGGCATCACCGAGGATGTCGACACCGTTGAGCACGAACTTCTGGGTGCGCACGTCGATGTCGATCACCGGAATGCCGTTTTCCAGGCGGCTGTAGGTGCGGCAGGAGAGTTCCAGCGTGATGGCCGGTTTATCGCCCATTTTCAACGTGGTTTCGGTCAGGGATTTCAACTTGCCGCCGACGGTGTGGTAGGTGAAGTACGTCTTGCCGTCCTGGTCCTGACCGGCTTCACGCACGTTCAGCAAAATGTCCTCACCCAAGGTCACGCCCAGAGCCAGCATGATCTCCGGGCCTGCACCTTGCAGCTCCAGGGTGGCATTCAACACCTTGGCGCTCTTGGCCATTTCTTCGCCGATGAAGCGTCCGCCGGTCATCGACTCCATGTCGAAGTCGATCTTCGGCGGTGCGAACGAATTGACCGTTGCCGACAACGGCAGGCCTTGAAGGGTGGCCGCAAGGGCCTGTCTGATTCGGTTGGTAAACATTAGAGAACGTCCTCCAGGAACTGCTCGATGATTTCATCGCGGGCGTTGAGTTGATAAACCATGTGTTCGTTCGGCGCGTAGCGGCCGTAGTCGATGACGATGAACCAGGTGCCGTTCTTGTACTTCTCGACGCTGTTCAGTTCCGGGTGCAGGTACACGCTGCCGCCGGGAATGGTTTCGTCGGCAACCAGGGTTTGCATCCAGTCGTTGATGCGCTTGACCTCCTGGTCCATGAAGGACTTGGTGAGGTTCTTGGCCATGGCTTTCTGGCCGGCCTTGACCAGCTTGCGGCTGATGGCGTCTTCCAGGCCGACGTAGCTGATGAACTTGCCGGTGATCGAGCGGTTACCCAACAGCGAAAAACCGCCGAGGATGGTGCGCGCGTAGTAGCTCACGCCGTAGCGGTTGAGCAGGTCGCCTTCGGTGGAGGTGTCGAGGATGTTGTACTCGACCACGCGCGAAACGTCCTCGGCGAACGTCACCTGATTGCCCGGGCTTTCCCACTGTTTGACCTTGGCCAAGGCAGCGATAGCCAGCGACGACGGCGCCAGAAACACGTTTTTCTTCGCCGCTTTGGAGTACACCGACGGCATGTTGTGAACCAGCAGGCAACGGTCGAAGCCGAGGTCGGCACCGCCCAGCTCGCCGCTGTAAGTCACTTGGTCAGCGACCGAAGCGTCCTTGCCATCCAGCACCACACGCGCCTTGATGCGCTTGCCGAACGCGGCAAACTCACCGGCCGCAGCCTTGGTGCCGGTGAAGCCTGGCGCACCGATAATGGTCAGGTCTTCCGGCACGCTGCTCAGCGCAGCCAGGCCAAGTTTGCGCCCGGTGACCGGCTCGTTGCCGCCAATCACGTTGTTCAGCGTGTCGGCCGGGGTTGCGCCCTCCTCCACGATCACCACGTAAACCGGTACTTTGACCACTTTGAGAATCTGGTAAACAGCCTGAAACAGTGTGCCGGTTTCAGCGCCGGTAGGGTCCAGCAGCGCCTGAGTGGTGAAGCTGTTGATGCGAAACGGCGCGTTTTTCGGGATCGACGCATGCGCATTCGGCGCAGTGCCGACCAGCCCGATCACGTTATCGCCCAGGCCACCCATGGCCTCGGGAGATTCGGTGGCATTCACGGTGATGCCGTTGTGCTCGAAGTTCAAAACCTCAGCCATGATTAGTCAGCCTTCTTGGGGGTGGAGTTAAGGACGCTGGTCAGTTCCAGACGGCCAGCGGTGCGCAGCGCGGAGGCTTCGACGTCGAGCAGTTCGAGTTCCTGGCCGGCGGTGGACCAATGGCCACCTCCGGTGGGGAACGGGATGAGGACGGTGTAGGTTTGGCGGGTGTACATGTGTGGGATTCTCCAGATGGAAAACGCCAAAGCCCCTGCGGGAGGGGCTTTGATGGGGCGAAAAAAAACCGCTTTCGCGGTGGGGGTTATTTCAGGAAGCCGGGTTTTTCAGGCCAGACGACTGCGTCAGGATCGGCTCCCTGATCAGGGATATCACGCAACCCCTGACGGTAAGCCACGAACACCGCGCGATCCTTTTCCGCCATCGGGTAGTCGGGCATGGCCGCGTAGTCGCTGGCAGCCAGGTCGGCATCGCGCGCCGTACGAATCAGTTTCCATTTAATCAATGGGTGAATTTCAGGCAGTACAAATTCAGGTTTCATCAATATTCTCCTTAACCCAGGCCCAGCAGGGTTCCCCAGTCGGTAGGACGCGTGACGACACCGGTACAGGCGCCTGCCAGCATGACCTCGACCGAACCGGTTGCAGAACTGCGGATAGGGTGAATGTGCATGTAATTAGCAAAGAAGTTGTCTGGCATGAGCTGCGCGGAACACCAGCGCCACTTGCCTTTCTTGTTCCCGCTGGCCCATGCCCCGTCAATGGCGCCCTCACTGACGCGAACAAAAGCGCCCATCGTCATGCAGTTGTTCAACGGTACGGGTGTGGTGCCGCTCAAACGCCCCGCATCGACGGAGGTAGGAAACGCCAACCAACCCACCGAATTGTTTTCCGACCACTTCATTTGCCAAACATTGACCGGATTTCGCCAGTAACCCGCCGCCCTGATATCAAAATCAGGAAACTGCTCGCGCACGTCGGCCTGCACCTGGTTCATAAACTCAACGTCTGCATTCGGACGCCCGGCAGATTGGGCCGCCTGGGTGATCGTGCGTAATTTGGTGGCGGCGACTTCGGTATGCACATACCAGCCATCAATCAATTTTTCGGTGGCGTCCGGCACCATATGAAAGTTTCTCGTGACGGCCAGACGAGGCAGACGGCTATTCAAACTCGATAGCTGTTCTTCATATTTCACCCGTGCGTCCGCCAGCGCCTTGTCAATGTCGCCTATCTTGCCTGTCACGACAGTGGTCAACGCGTTCGCTGCGCTGACCACCGCCGCCAATTGCTGTTCAGTACTCAATGTTGAACTCCTTGTAGTGCATTGAACGATTCACTCACCTGATTGAATCAGGTCAAGGTTCGAATCTGATTAAACAGTTGTTACCCGGCCCTGGTCTCCAGAGCCATGACCCGAAACAGCACAGAGACACCTCTGGACATGTTGTCGATACTCGCTGCCGAGAGCGAAGCCAGTTCTTCGGTCAGCAGAATATTGAGGTTCTCGGAGCCCACCACCACGGTCACGCTGTCCGCCGGCAACGGCGAAATATCCAGCGTGAATTTCTGCAGCACTCGCGCCGCCGCCGCTTTATACGTCAGCAACTTGCCCGCCACGGAATACACCGCCAGCAAGGTCCCGCTGGCGAGGTAAAAACCGAACTCGCCAATCTCGTATTCAGCCTCGCCGTCAAACAGTGCGGCCATCCTGAGTTGGCGGTCGCCCAAGTCCTCGTAATCCACAATGGCGACCCGTTGGCGCTCATCACGCAAGGCCACTTCTGTGCCGTCCGTGGTGTAGCGGCCTGTGCCGGCGCCGATGTGGGTGATCTGGCCTTTCAAACCCTGATTCTTGGCCTGCAGCACTTCATCCAAACCTTTGGAGGTGAAGCGCACCAGGCGCGTAATGTCATCTGTCATGGCTGCGCCCTGAGGTCGTAGTCGTTAATGGTGTAGTGCTGGGCAACCCCAGCGCTGTTAAGTCGCGCAACCAACGCCAACTCCGGCAACCCGCCGTACAGGCACAGCTCGCCGTCGCTTAGCGGGGCGTGCAGGACCTGAGTGAGCGCAAGCCGACCTTCGGTTTCATGCACGATGGTGATCGTCGCCTGGTCCCGCTCACTCTTGGCCGCATTGATTCGGCGGATCAGCCGGTTGTGATCACCGCTGGACCAACTGCGCCCGATGATCGCCTCTACGTCGAAGGTGTAAGGCAACCCCACTGGCCGCTGCTGATACCAAGCGCTGATGTTGGGGGTGAAACCGAGTGACTCCACCGCGTAACTCAGTGCCTTGGGCGTACCCGCCTGGCGCTGTATCTGCCAGGACAAGGCCACCGTCAGGCGCTTTTCGGTCTCAGTGGCGTCGGCATCCCACTCACTGACGCCACGGTCGGCGGCGAGGTAAGGCAGAAACTCGGTGGGCGTTTGCAGCGGGTTCATCAATGCCGGAAACGGCAGCACGATCCGGTCGAGCAATTGCCCGAATCCCACGTCCAGGGCCTTTTCCAGCGGTGAGCTGTTGGCAGGCAACAAACTTGCTTCAGGCTCAGTCATAGCGTGTGCACCTCCACCTCGACGCCCGTGCAATAAGGGGCCTGAAACGCTGTGCTGATGATCGGCTCCAGCGGTTCAAGGATTTGCAGTTGCGCCGCCCCGGCGCTGTGGATCGCATAATCGATCCAGCTCGGATCTACCCGGCCTTCCAGGCGATGACAAGAGCCTGCGTAGTCTTGCAACAGTTTCTGGGCGGCGACTTGCGTGAGGCCGGAATCGGGGCCAGCGTTGATCTTGGCCACCACGCGAATCTTGTAGGGTTGAATCTGCGCACCTTGCACGCTGACCAAATCGGTCTCGGGCCGCACATCCGGCCGGGCGAAATGGCGACGAACACCGTCAAGCAAATCCGCCGATGGCGTACCGTCGCCGTCGCGGGAGAGTACGGTGACCATCACTTCACCGGGCGCCGTTCGACGCCCATTGCCATCCTTGACCTGCGCGGCGTAGCCGTCCGGATCAAAGGTGTAACTGACCGTGACCACGCCCGGTGTGGC
This sequence comes from Pseudomonas sp. ICMP 460, assembly GCF_002723595.1. NCBI lineage: Bacteria > Pseudomonadati > Pseudomonadota > Gammaproteobacteria > Pseudomonadales > Pseudomonadaceae > Pseudomonas > Pseudomonas sp. ICMP 460. The sequence continues at coordinate 82,130 of NZ_LKBR01000008.1, read as the reverse complement.
GCTCTGCACGTTTACCGACGGCCGCTCGCCGAGGGTGAACACCTCACGGCGATACTGCATCCGCGAGCCCGCCGCCGGGGCATGCGGTGCCAGGTAATAACGCAAGCGGGCGTCGTCGTCGCTTTCAAGCGTCGGCGGCACGGGCGGGAAAGCCGCCGGGTCGCCGGGGTCGAGCACCTGGCGTTCCAGGCCCATATCGGCCAGGCGTGCATCCAGGTTGCTACCGGTGGCCCACCACGCCAGCATCTGCTTGATGCGTGCGTTGTATTTGCGTTCGTGAGTTTGCAAACGCACGCAAAAAGCTTCCAGGGCAAGGGTCAGCAACTCGCTTTCATTGTCGAGGCTGACCTTGAGTTTGGCCGCGCTTTGCGGCGCTCGGGTGGCCACGTAGTCGATGACAAACGCCTTGAATTCAGCCAGCAACGGTTCGAACTCATCCACCGCAATGATGGCCGGTTCCGCCAGTTGGTTCTGGCCAGGGATCAACATGCTCATGTCACGACCTCGAAGGTTTGTTGGCGGTTTTTCCAGGTGCCGGCAAACCGCAGCAGCAGGCCTGCGCCCTGGCGGGTGGCGACGATGACCTGGGGCTGAAAGTCGCCGATGCCGTTCTGCGCGTTATAGAACGCTTGAGCCGCATGGCTTTGCGCGAGAATCAGCAGGTCGTCGCCAAGGTTCTGGCCGAGCAATTGCGGGATCATCGAACCGTACAAAGGGCGTTTTTGGCGAGTCCCCACGGGGGTGGTCAGCGCTCGGGTGGCGCGCTGCACGAACTGCAGCCAGTCATCGACGGCTGCCCCGGTGTTTCGATCTATTCCGATCATGCGATGTCCTTATCGGGGGCTGATGACTCGGCCCTGGTGGTCCACCACCGGGCCGCTGAAGTGCGCGCCAGCCGCATCCAACACTAAAAGGGTGGCGCCGACTTGCAGGGTGATGCCTTGGGCATTCATCGTCAGGCTGGCGGCGCCGACCCTGGCTTCAACCTGTTCGCGCGAACCTGTGAACGTGGTGGTGCCGTTGACCCAGTTGAAGGTGTGGCTGGCGTCGTCGTAGTCGCTTTGGGTGCCGTCCTGATGGCGCCGCCTTGTGAGCGTCGCCATGCTGGAAACCGGCGGAAAGCGATCACTGTTGAGGCCGAACAGCGCCACCGATTGCGAGCCGCCCTCACCGCCGCCGTAGTTGAGCAACACGCACTGCTCACCCACGGTAGGGATACGGGTTTCGGTTTGCGCACCCGCGCTGGGGTTGAAAAAGCGGATCGCTGGCGTAAGTAACTCACCGTGGCTGACCTTGCAGGTGTTGCTGGCAGCGTCGACTTCCTGGCAAATGCCAATCCGGCACACACTCTCGGCACGTCGATGCACGTCTTCGAGTTGGGCCTCCATCTCTGCCAGGCGCTCGACAATCGGCCCCAGTTGCATGCGTAACAGCGCGTCGAACATGAGCTACTCCGCCAATGGTTTGTATTGAGCGGGATCATCGATGTTCGACACCTCCCAAGTGAAAGCGAACAACGGTTGGCCTGTGGGATCGTGGAGTAACTCCGGCCCCAGATAGAGTGTTTGGGTGAAGGAAACAGTCCAGGTGTTGTAGTCCTTTTCTGCGGTGCTCTGAACGGAGGGCGCGGCAACGATATTGATCGGCAAATCGCACTGTGCCAGCGGTAAGTTCCAGCGGTTATCCAGCACCAGGTCCATGAGTTGGCTGGCCAGGTCGCAGGCGTCAAATGGCAGCGCACCCGGCGCCAGCATGGCCTTGAGCGAAATCGCCAAGGCGTGGGCCTTGCGCCCTTCGCAAGAGCGAATGCCCGTGCCATTGCCCTCGACCGAAATCAACACACCGGTTTGTTCCACGGCGCCCTGAAAGTCCTGATAACTGCCAACTTTCAGGTCCGGGAATGCACGGTGCAGCGCCTCGCCAATCGCCTGTAGCAGTTGGGATGGTTTTTCGATAAGTGTCATTAGGTAGCGTCCTTGCAACGGTTACTGCGGGTCCGGGCGGGAGCCTTGGTTCACGCCGATGCGCTTGGCCGCCCACCGCTCATAAAGGCCGATGGCCACGTCGGCACCCGCCATGGCGGTCAGGCAGCCGATGGCGCCGGCGGTCCAAATCGACATACCGGCGGCGTAACACAGCATTAGGGCTGAAACCCCGCACACCATGCACGCCCCGGACCTAAGGGCCAGACGCCGGACCAGCGACCACCCGCGGGCGCCCTCTTTGTCGGCGCGCCACATTTCGCCGGAAACCCCGCCGATCACGGCCAGTGCGATCACCAGCCAGACAGGCATTTCCGCCAACGCTTGCTGCTCGTTTGTCATGTCACGCCTCCTGGCTGAGCATTACCGGCAGAGTGCCGGGTTCTGGGTAAATCCATTTATAGGTAAGCATTCCAAAAAGCCCGGTCGCCCAGGCTTTTCAGTAATGATGTCCTGTGCCCTGCCCCACCCGTACGCACCTTTTGAAAAATGACCGCGGTTGTGTGGCAACCCGGCGTGGCGATAAAACGCCGTCAAAAGGCCCCGTAAGGGTGAGGCAAGGCACTGGTCCTTCGGCGCTACTGGCGCGGTACGGACCTGTCTCCATGTTTTTTCCGACCACGATCCCTGTCTGCCGGATAACTGCTTCTGGTGCTTTACGCTGCGCACCCGGGTCAGTTGCCAACCCTCTGAACCGTTAAGGCCGGTTCATCGCTGCCTGTTTTTTAAAGCGTTACAACTAAAGAGCGTCGGCATCCTTGCCGGTGTTACCTGGCTTCCCTGCCATCGCTTCGATGGCGTCCTTGCCGATGTTGCTTGCCTTCCTTGTCTTCCCTGGCAGCATCCTTGCCGCCTCCACCAGACCTTGTTGGCTGGCTTGAGATGAAGAATATGCCTGTATAAATATACAGTCAATGCATCAGTGCATTTATTTTTGTCGTTAAAATGCACAAACGCATTTAAGGCCCAGTGGATAAAGGGTTTGGCGGTTTTTGACAGGCGAAAAAAAACCCGCTCATGGCGGGTTTGGTCTTACGCAAGAAGGTTAACGGGCGTACATACCCCACCAGAACACATGGCCGAGGATGCTGATCTGCTCATCCTGAATATCCTGGAAGCTGTAGTCCTCGTCCGGGTGCTCATCGCGGTTGAAACTGCGCAAGCGAATACCGGAAGGCAGGCGATAGAGCTGTTTCACGCGCAATTGGCCGTTGTGATTGATGGCGTACAAGTCGCCGTCAACAATATCGCCGATACCACACTTGCCCGCATTCACCCCCACCGTGGCGCCATCGCGCAGCACCGGCAACATACTGTTGCCGCGCACCGTCACACACTTGGCCTGATCAAACTGCACACCGTTATGCCGAAGGCTGCGCTTGCCGAAACGCAGGCTGGCCTTCTCGCTTTCCTCGATGACGAATCTTCCTGATCCAGCAGCCAATTCAACCTCACGCAGAAAGGGGATCGACACCTCGTCATCATTAACGGGCGTGTCGTCATCCCACAGGCTTATGTCCTTGAGCTCCGAATGCATCGGGTCACGCCCGTCGTCACGCAAAGCGCCCACCGCCACGCGCCCGCGCAGCTGGTCGGTGCTCACGCGAAAGTACTCGGCGATGCGCGAGATGTGCTTGTCCGACGGGTCAACGATCTTGCCGCTGAGAATCCGGGAGAGTGTGGATTGAGGCACGCCGGTACGCCGGTGAAGCTCCGTGGGGGAGATCCGGTCGCGGTCTAGTAGCTCTCTTAAGACGGTTGAAACGTTGCGTTTTTGCATAACGCGGATGATGACGGGGGATTTGGGGGTTGGCAAATGCTAATTTGCATATTTTATGCATAAAAAAAGATGTATTAGGTGAAATTTCGGCCAACAGCGATCCTGTAATCGCATGATAGCCTTTAGAACAAAGCCGAAGCAGATGGGGATGTTTAATGGACCGACATGCACTTCCCGACACCGGCGGGATGACACCGGCAGAGATTGAGATTTCAGACGAAGCACTTCGCTTTGCTCGATCTAATAAAAAATCAATTGCCAGACGCCTGACAGACAAGGCCATCTATCCACCAGAGGAGGCCCCGGTATCTGTCTTCATGGCTGGATCGCCCGGTGCAGGAAAAACAGAGGCGTCAATCGCTCTAGTGAACCTATTCGCTGACACCCCTATTTTGCGGATTGATCCTGACGAACTTCGCAGAGAGTTTGCGGCTTACGAGGGCGCAAATTCGTGGCTGTTCCAGCGAGGCGTATCAATTCTCGTCGAAAAGATAATTGACCAAGCATTGGACCAGCGCCAGTCCCTCCTTCTCGACGGCACTTTTTCGAATCTCAAAGTCGCTAGGAGAAATGTTGAACGCTCCTTGAAAAAGGGAAGATTCGTACAGATCTTGTACGTGTACCAAAACCCCATGCTTGCATGGGACTTCGTAAGGGCCCGTGAGGAGTCCGAAGGTAGAAGAATTCGTAGAGAGCATTTCATCGAGCAGTATTTTGCAGCGCGTGACGTAGTGAACACGCTTAAGCTAGAGTACGGAAGCGACGTTCATGTGGATTTGCTCATAAAGCATATCGACAATTCTGGACGACTTTACAAAGCGGGTGTCGATAAGATTGACTACCATATTCCTGAGCAGCACACGCGGGCCGATCTAGAGGCCAAGCTCGGGCCACAATCAGGAGCGCATTGATGATTTCGATCAAGCTGGGCTTGTCAAAAGGTGTGAAAAGCTCCTTTGCAGACTTTATTCGTGACGCAAAATCTGATCAGAAAAAGCGTGTTTACAGTGAAGTCCTAAGCGAAGCTACCAAGCAGCAGAATCTTGTGATGATGAAGGCAGAGGCCAAACGAGCCTGATTGCATCCAACTAGCTTTCCAAATCCCGGCCCTGCGCTGAGCTTTTTATTGGGCAAATTTGGCTCAGAAACATATGGCGAGCACGCTTACTTCGTGCACGGTCCTTAGGTTCTCGATAGCAACAAAATGGCACATCCATCTTCCCCTGTTGCACCAGCCACGCCGCCACGCTACCCTCCCCTCCGTCGCTGCCAATTCAGCGATCGGGCCTGATAACCCGGCAAGATGCAGGCGCACCAAGCGCCCTCAGAACTCGATTTGCAGGCGTTTTTTTTCGCCCAGCATTTTGTGCAATGGCGGCTGTGCGTGGGAGACCTTCGGGTCTGCCGGGTTCCTGTATCTCCGGTTTATCAGCCTGCGCACAGTTGCCACCCAATTCGCCTGATAACGAATGTGGTAGCTCTCAATTGATATGGGAGTTTTACCGATGACCGCAACAAATCCGTCTGCATTAACCACCCTCGGCGTCACCCCCTTCTCTTTCCACTCCGACCAACCTCTATTCCGCGTCAACAGCGGCGTTTCCCTGCACGAAGCTTTGCAACACGCCTCCGACCTCCTCCACGTCGCCAAGCAGCTCGCAGAAGAAGCGGCGATGACCAAGGAAACGGACCGTTACGCCTGGGCGTCGCATTACTTGCAGGAGATGGTCAAAGCGGTGATTGATGATGTGGTGAAGGTGTTGGATTCGCCCGTCGGCACTCAGTAAGGGGCAACAGCAAAAAGGGGCGCTTGCCGCCCCCACTGTACCAGCGGGCTTGTCGCGCAATGACTGCCCGGCATCACTGCGCGCAGTCAATCGTGGTTACGCCTTTACTGATGCGCTTTGAAAGCGCTGCTCAACTTTTCGGAACGATCCTACGACGCGCGTCGACGGTCTTGAATTCCCGGTAACGCCATTCTTCCCTAGCCTCATCCGCGACTCTCCCAAGACGAAAAGGAAGTTGCATATCCGGCTATGTGCCAGGGCCAGCCAGGCCCAACGCTATCAAGAGCAACAGCGGCGCGACCCTCGTTGGTAAAGGGAACCCGGTTTCCCCGGTTGCACCAAACTACCGCCCACCAGAATCGAAATCCTTCGACCTGATCTACCCTTCTGAGGGAGCAGCCATGTCCATCGTAGAAACGAAAGTCGTCGATATTATTGCCGTGCCAGAGTGGGAGCCTAAAAACGTAATTCTGCTTATTACTGACCACCTAAAATGGGGCGACAAGGCCCAACAGGACGAGCACTTGCTGTTGCTGCAGGAAAAAATCAATACCTACATTGCCTTCATCGAAAGCGGCGAGATTTTGGAAAGTTATCCACCCTCCAAAGGTAAGCTGCCCATCATCCGCATCAATGGCCTGTACGAATTACCAGAGCAGGCCGAGTTCTTCATTGACCAAGTCTCAGAGACGTTGACGGAAGTGGGTATTGGATTTGAGTTTGTGTTTAAAGACGACGAAGCCATTCGCACTATGTGACCGGCAATATCGCCGGTTGGTAGCGCTTATGAATTTCACAAGACACCACCAAAAACATGAAAAACACATTTAGCGAATACACCGAGAGCACATTCGTAGCCCTGCTACAGCGCATCATCAGGCACGATGGCACGGAGCCGGAAGTGGACAAATTAGTGATCCTCTTTGAACAGGTGAGCGAACACCCCGATGGTTCTGACCTGATTTTCTACCCGGAAGACGGGGCCGATGATTCAGCATCGGGCATTACCCAGACTGTGAAGGAATGGCGCGCGGCTAAGGGATTGCCGGGACTTATGGGCGAATGATTAAAGCTCTTGGCAGAAGGCGTGAAGACCGGTCGAAGTGTTTTAAGTCGCGAGTAGGTGGGCAGGTCCCCTCGCCACACTCAATGTTTCTGTTTAATTGACTGCCGTTAGCGGCTGCGCCCCTTCTACAGTTCACCTTGCCGTTTGCGACCTGCGAAGCCCCGACCTCGCGTGTTAACCTTGCGCCCATCGCAAAAACTGCTGGGCCAAGCGTGCCCTTTGCCCCATCACTTTCAACGAATTTGCCTATTATCCAATGAGTAAAAACACCTCCGATCTGTCCTCCCACACGCCGATTGTGTAGGAGTATGTGGGAGATTTTGGGGGATAGTCCCGTGCTTGCGGTCTGTGACACTCTTCCACGGCAGGTTGCATAAATGCCTATTGGGCATTAATTGGCATAGATTGGCGTACAGCTTGCCCCATTTATGCCCCACCAGACCCCACTGAATCCCGCTTGCCCAATCAGTCCGATGATGGATTGGACGGAGCCCTCCTCCAAATCCCCACTTTCCTGTCTTTCGAGGCATTGAGCGGCCGTTCTCGTGGCATTTTTTAAGCAAGCACCCATTTACTAGGCTACTGCTATGCTTAGATCTTTTAGGCGGGGTAACACATATGGATGGGGAATATTCACTCCCAGATTTGCTTGAACGAATGTACGAGAATCAGCTCGCGTTGGAAGCAGCTCTGATGGAGTTGGCTCTCCAAAGCGAAAAGCAAGGGATGGATGAGGTAGGTGACAACGTACGTGGTGCTCTATTCGTTATCGGCGAAAACGCCGGGCACATCAAGCAGGGCTTGGCGAAGCTACGAACTAATCGTCTCTGACAAAGCAGACGCCAATTCTGTAGAAATATGTGGTGGATTTTGGGGGATAGTTCCATGGTTGCGAGCTATAAGGCCCGGACGCAGCACGTCGCAGAAATGCATAGTGGGCGTTGAGTGACATAGACTGGCGTAACGTTTTACCCAATTTTGACCGGTTATCCATCCGATATTCAATAACCGCTTATGCACCCAATCAGCGAGCCAAGTGCTTCACGACACGGCGGCTTTCTGCCGAAAGTTGGCCGGTCGCAGGGGGCCACTACCGGCCCAGAGTGTGTCAAAACCCTTGTTAGCGGCTTCCACTCTAGTGTTTTTTCCTACTCAGCCCAGGTCAGACATCAGTTGCTCAGATTCAGTATAAGATTCCGGAAATCAGCAGGTACGCCGACAACGTGGGCTAGAGGCTAGAAATCTGGGGGTTGGATGATTGCAAGCAACGTTTCATATCTTTGTCCGGTTTGTGGATACCCCGGGCTTGAAGAGCCTCCATACGATGAGGTTGGCTGCTCTTCGTTTGGCATGTGTCCGTCCTGCGGTACGCAGTTTGGCTATGATGACGCAACATCTGCTCATGCTGATTTGCGGAAATTATGGATCTCTAAAGGAATGCTTTGGTGGAGCAAAGCTCAAGCGTCGCCGAGTGGTTGGGACCCGGTAAGGCAACTACAGGCGGTTGAAAAACGCATCACTATCTGAACAGAACACCGCTCTTAGCCCTGCTATGATTTCTGAGGATTTCATCGCAGGGATCGCCCATGAAGCGCTTTATCCAAGGTGAACATCGAGGCCAAGAAACCTTCCTTCCCGCGAGCCTCGACGATTACGTCACGGATGCCAATCCGGTGCGCGTAGTCGACATCTTTGTCGACGAACTGGACCTGGTCAAACTAGGTTTCGAGGGCGCCTTACCTGCTGATACAGGCCGGCCGGCTTACCATCCCTCGGTCCTGCTGAAGATCTACATCTACGGCTATCTGAACCGCATTCCATCGAGCCGGCGTCTTGAACGAGAAGCCCAACGTAACGTCGAGCTGATGTGGCTGACCGGGCGTTTGATGCCCGATTTCAAGACCATCTCCAACTTCCGAAAAGACAACAGCAAGGCCATCCGAGGTGTCTGCCGCCAGTTCGTGGTGCTGTGCCAGCAGCTAGGACTGTTCGAAGAAAATCTGGTCGCCATCGACGGCAGTAAATTCAAGGCCGTCAATAACCGCGACCGCAATTTCACCAGCGCCAAGCTGAAACGGCGGATGGAAGAAATTGAATCAAGTATCAATCGGTACCTGACTACGCTCGACGAAACCGATCGGCAAGAACCCTCGGTCGCTCAGCCCAAGGCTGCTCGTCTGCAAGAGAAAATCGACAAGCTCAAAGCTCAGATGAAAGAGTTGCAGGTCATTGAAACTCTGCTCAACGAATCACCGGATAAACAGGTCTCACTGACCGATCCAGACGCCCGTTCCATGATGACGCGCGGCACTGGAATCGTCGGTTACAACGTGCAGACAGCAGTCGATACCCAGCACCATTTGATCGTTGCGCATGAGGTGACCAACGTCGGTTCCGACCGCGATCTACTCAGCTCGATGGCCAAGCAGGCCCGCGAGGCGATGGCGTCAGATACGTTGTCGGTAGTGGCTGACCGAGGTTACTTCAAAAGCGAACAAATCCTAGCTTGTCACGATGCAGGCATCACCGCCTATGTGCCCAAGCCGATGACCTCTGGAGCCAAGGCTGACGGGCGTTTCAATAATGATGCCTTCATCTATGACGCGGCAAAAAACGTATACATTTGTCCCGCTGGAGAGGCGTTGATCTGGCGCTTTTCCAGCGTTGAAAAAGGCCTGAAGTTGCACCGTTACTGGAGTTCTAATTGCCAGGGATGCGTGCTGAAATCGAAGTGCACACCGAGCAAGCAACGGCGAGTTCGGCGATGGGAGCATGAAGCCGTTTTGGAGGAAATGCAGAACAGGCTGAGCAACGCGCCGGACATGATGCGAGTCCGCAAGCGTACGGTCGAGCATCCCTTCGGGACACTCAAACAATGGATGGGCGCCACACATTTCCTGACACGAAAGCTGAACGGAGTAAGTGCGGAGATGAGCTTGAACGTCCTCGCCTACAACTTGAAACGAGTCATGAAAATTCTCGGTACCAGCGGTTTAATGAAGGCGCTGTCGGCCTGAAGAGGTCTGTATTTTGGCCACCCAGCAAGGTAGAAGCGGCGCTAGGGGCTCCCAGACCCTCGTGATGATCCGCAGGACTTGTTGTGAGCAATTACTCAGCTAACAACCGTCAGCGCTGCGCGCCGACAGTGCATCAGCGCGTTTTTACACACTCTGGGCCATAAGCGGACGCTTCTGAGCGTCTACTTTCGACCGGTTCTGTTGAAAGCAGTCGGCCATCTTTCCACGGCGGAAAAGTACGCGCCAGAGATTGAAATCTTTACTTCGAGCAGAGGGTTTCTGGCTCAGATTTCTCGTAGCTAAGCGCAAAAAAACTTTTTCAGCACAATCGACCAACAGGCTGCCATTCGTTGGGTGCAATGCCATAATGCTACCTATGGACGATGACCGACCCGTGGAGGGAGTGCGTGACTAATTTCGTATTTTCACGTAGAGCGATGCAAGCTCGCATCAATGGCCTTGCGGAAACCCTTAGCCCCACTCAGCTCACCGCAATCATCAACAGACTCAACGCTACGGACGCCACCCGACTTCATGTTATGTGGGAGTTAGTAATATTGCATGGGCTCTCCCAATCGGGACACCTCAAGCACGAGGAGGCATTGCCAAATGGACGTTGCCCCGACATCTGCTGGACGATAAATAAGCAAGACGGTGGCGCACTAACGATCATCGGCGATATCACCACAATATCAGATGATGGGCTTGACGCTCAGAACCCTCTAAAATATATCAGTGAAGAAGTTCTACGGATTGCATCTAAGTTTGGATTGCGCCCCGGGAGTTTTTGGATAGATGTGCGTGGAGAAACCACAGGGCCTCGCCATAAAAGCAAAATGCGCCTGATGCTACCTGAAAAATCTGAGATGAGTCGCTTCATCAGAACAGAGCTTGAACCATGGTTATATAGCATCAGAGACACTCCTACAATCAAATCCAGATTTGATTGTACCGAGAACAACACAAATCTTAAAATCATTTACGATCCGAATTGGGAGAATGGAGGCGGCAGCCACACTAGCTACACTGTAGCCACTTCAAAAAGCATCAACCCTTTATTTAGTGCACTCAAAGGGAAAGTTAAGCAGCTAAATAACGCACCAGAAGACTCTCTCCGTATTATCGCCGCATGTGATGGCGGTTGCGATTTAATTAGAAGCGGAAATCGAGGAAAATCACATTATATTTATAGCTCGATAGAAATCGCAGAAGATTTTCTTCGCCAAAATAGTAGTATTGATGTTGTTTTGTTAGTTTCTATATATGAGCAGCATCGTTCATTTGGTAGTCAACAAGAATATCAGATGAGCTACGAGCTAATCTGTGCTCCTCTTTTGGCTCGCTCTCACCGCGCTACGAATGAATCAATCGAATTACTGACCGCAGCGTTGAATGTAGCGTTTCCACACTTACCGAGGCCATTACGTCCCGCCTATCACTCTGCTTCGCTGCTGAAAACTCCAGGCGTTGGATACGATCAATTAGGAAGATATTCTATGCAAGGCAATAAAATCACAATCTCATCTAGAGGGCTGCTTCGACTTCTCGCAGGTGAGATATCTACTGAAGAATTCAATCAAGCGCACGGATGGGACGAACCTACGAACCACTCTAATCCATTTGCCAGTAATCGCAATAATGGATTTATGATCAGTAATCTTGACGTAACTAGTGACATAGACTCCGATGACGATAAGATCACGATTACAATAGATAAATTTGACGTAGCCACAGCTCCTTTCATTTTTCCGAAAAAAGACAAGCCGGACAATATATAACGGTCAAGTTTAATCGAGCGGAGATCACTCAAGCAAGCTCAAATTCGACTGCATTTTTGTCGTCAAGCGAGTGACCACTTTTGGCCGATTGCAGCACTTCATGAGAGGCGGTAATCGGCCACTAATCGCCACTCGGCATCACGTCGAAAGCCAGATAGATTTCAAGTGCAACGGGAATAACAAGGACCGAACCAATGGATTACCCCAGTATCGATACGCTCGTTAATTTGACTGTAGGACTTATCGGCGCAGGCATTGGCGGATTTTGTACACTCAAGGGAACCAATCATGCGCATCGATTGGCGCTACAGAAGGAAGCGGAAGCCGACCATGAAAAAATGGTCACTACACTGATGCTGTTACGCACTGAGATAGAGACGGCGTGGCAGATCTTTGAAGGAGAGATCGGAAGTGAGATGCTCGCTCAGACCGCAGATGAACCATACCTGGCAATATTCCCTATTGGGGACTCACCGTTTCCCCTTTTCAACTCTGCCCCACAAGCGCTCAATCTACTGCCGTACGACCAGGCCAAAGACGTTGTTCGCTTTTACATGCGCGCCAAAGGCATGATAGCGATGATTGAGACAAACAACCGTGACTACGAACAGGCACTTCAACATGCTCGTCTTTTGCTGGATTCACATCTAGCGCAAGACCGAGGTATGCCTCATAAGTTGCAACAGGAACTCTTCCAAGGCGGCGTTGAGTACATGGCTGCCATGCTGGGAATGGGCGATAACGCGGAAGGAATCCGCAGGCTTGCCCGTGAGTTAGCTCCAGTGGTTAAACGCATAACGACTTCCGTCGACGAGCTACTGGTTCCGAACACCAACCGTATGGGCTAGGTGCCGTACCCGCTCCTTTAGCTCCGTAAAGGCGATAACGTAGGCCTTGGCATATGCCTTCGGCCAGAAAGTCGACGCATAGGGGAAAGTGAATAGCACCCGCTTTTGTAGATACTCGACGTCCGCTTTTGGCCGAAAGCAGCCATTACCTGCAAGCAACTGACCAAAGCTGATCAAGCTTGGTTGTGTAGCTTTGACTCATCAATTCGCGGCGCATGGCCCAGTCAGGATCTGTTGGCACGCTGGCGGAGCGGAGCGTGCCCCTGCCCCACCGCTCATTGATCTGATCCAATACGGTCATCACCCTTGTCGCCTCTGCAGGCTGCGATATGGCAAACAGGTCATCAGTGTACTCCCCAGGCTGGCACAGGTTTAGCAGCATCACCTCTGCCTTGCTGTACTTGAAGCCAAGTCGAAAGATACTGTCAAGCGCGTCCACTGCCGCCTGCGTGAGCAGACGCACATCGTCTGTGGGATAGGGCATGTCCACTACAACCCCGTTCGCGTACTTAGCTTCCTCGGGATTGAACATGCCGGTGCGTATACAGACGCGCACCTTCTTGCACAGCGAATTCTGAGCGCGGAGTTTTTCAGATGCCCGCATCATGTAGGTGGCCACCGCCTCACGGATCGGTGGCAACTCAGTCAGCCGCTTGCCGAACATCCGACTGCAGCAGATCTCTTGCTTTGGCGGGTCAGGTTCGTCCAGCTCCAGACAAGGCGTACCGCCCAGCTCTCTGGCAGTCTTCTCGATCACAACACTGAACTTCTTGCGGAGCGTCCACGGGTCGGCCTTAGCCAAGTCCATGGCAGACTTAATCCCTAAGGAATCTAAGTGAAGTTTCATCTTGCGACCGACGCCCCACACGTCGGCTACGTCAGTATTGCGCAGCACCCAGTCGCGCTTAACCGGGTCAGTGATGTTGACTACCCCACCGGTTTGGGACTGAAGGCGCTTAGCCGTGTGGTTTGCCAGCTTCGCCAAGGTCTTGGTGTGAGCGATACCGACACCGACCGGAATGCCGGTACACCGAAGTACCTGGGCACGAATCTGCCGGCCTAAAGTATCCAGCCCACTGATACCCGTCAGATCAGCGAACGCCTCATCGATGCTGTACACCTCAACAGCTGGCACCATTGCCTCGATCAGACTCATCACGCGCTCGCTCATATCGCCGTACAGCGCATAGTTTGAGGAGAATGGGACAATGCCGTGTTGCTTGAGCTTGTGCTTGATCTGGAAGTAAGGCTCGCCCATCTTGATGAACGGTTTAGCGTCGTAGCTACGGGCGATGACGCAGCCATCATTGTTGCTCAGCACCACAATGGGCACCTTTGCCAGGTCCGGCCGGAATACACGCTCGCAACTGGCATAGAAGCTGTTGCAGTCGATCAGCGCAAAGGTCGGCTCTTGCTTAGACATGGCTGCGCACTGTGCTAGTGATAACACCCCAGATTGACAGCTCGTCGCCTTCCAGCACGTAGCGCGCAGGGTACTTAGGGTTTTCCGAGAGAAGGACCACCTCCAGGCCGCGCTTGCACAGGCGCTTGCAGACAGGCTCATTGTTCAGCAGGGCAACCACCACATGGCCGCTGACCGGCTCAATGGCACGATCCACAACCGCGAGGTCACCCTCGAAGATCCCAACCCCTTGCATGCTTTCCCCGGTAATTGCGACCAGGTACACATGTGGTGCACGGATATTCAGAACCTCATCCAGTGAGATGTGCTGCTCAATATGATCCGCTGCCGGCGAAGGAAAACCGGCCGGAACCTGGAACGAGCACAAAGGCAGCTTCGCGCCGACTTCAGCGAGGGGACCTAGAATGGTGAAGCTCATGACGCGGCCTTTTGCAATTACTGTACGAATGTACAGTTAACTTTGTAGGACTCTTGCGGTCAATTTTTCTGTAGGGGATTTCGACAGACGGAGAGGTGAATATGTGTGGACGATTCGTGCAGTACGAAGGGATGGCCTTATTTATCGAAGAGCTGAGCCCCCAAATAGAGCTGTTCAGCGGATACGACGCACAGCCTATTGATCGCTACAACATAGCTCCGTCGACACGGGTGCAGGTGCTGCACTCGGCAGAGGGTGGACTGCATATCGATGCAGTCAAATGGGGATGGGCGCCGTTTTGGGCCAAGGGCAAGCGCCCCGACCCGATTAACGCACGCGTAGAGACAGTCACCACAGGAAAGTTCTTCAAGCAACTCTGGCCAAATGGCCGGGCCGTGGTGCCGAGTGAAGGGTGGTACGAATGGGTCAAAGACCCTGACGATCCGAAGAAAAAACAGCCTTACTTCATTCGCCTAAAGAGTCAGAAACCCATGTTCTTTGGCGCGCTCGCTCAAGTTCACCCAGGACTTGATCCTCACGAAGGCGACGGTTTTGTGATTATCACAGCCGCGAGTGACCAGGGCATGGTGGATATACATGACCGTAAGCCTTTGGTGCTGACACCCGAGCATGCGCGGGAATGGCTCGACTCGAACCTGTCGCCGGAGCGCGCCGAGGAAATTGCGAAGGAGTGTTGCCAACCCACTGATGATTTTGAGTGGTATGCGGTCGACCGAGCTGTGGGAAACGTGAAAAACCAGGGAGCTGATCTTCTGCTCCCCGTGCCGAAAATAGAAGACTAAGCCTGGCGACGCTGCTCCAGAAGACTGGCGGCGGCCTGGAACCCAACCCAGCTCGCATTTTGGTCAAGTCCGCGACCGGCCAAGACGGCTCCGGCCAATTCGTTCAGATCAATTTCTCCTCGAACGATTGCAGCAAGCATTTCGGATGGGAAAACGTTCAGGTATTTGTCGGCGGTTTCCATGAGGCGTCCTTCGTTTGAGTGACCACAGTAACGCTCTCGCGTAATCGCATAGCAAGCTAATCAGCGTAAGAAAATCGCACTTCAAAACAACCCTCCCAACGCTGCCGGCTCCCAGTTCATGATTATCAGTTCACCGCTCAACTCAGCCCTCGCTTGGCGCTGGTTGGTGGTGCTGTACCGAATGTCCACCATCTCAAAGTGAAACCCCTCAAACACCTGCCGAATGTCGGGGTGATCGTTGATGCTGACCATCACCTTGCCTTTGCAGCGCCGCATAAAGTCAGCCATGCGCTCGTAATTCTCGAAAGGAAAGTCCACGCCGTAGCCTGCCGTCTGCCAGTAAGGCGGGTCCATGTAATGAAAGGTGTGAGCACGGTCGTAGCGTTCGGCACATTCAAGCCAGGGGAGATTTTCGACGTAGGTGCCAGACAGACGCTGCCACGCTGCAGACAGGTTCTCCTCGATCCGCAGCAGGTTGATGGCCGGGCCGGTTGTGGCAGTACCAAACGTTTGCCCGGTGACCTTGCCGGCGAAGGCATGGTGCTGCAGATAAAAGAATCGGGCGGCGCGTTGGATGTCGGTGAGGGTTTCAGGGCGGGTCATCTTCTGCCACTCGAACACTTGGCGCGAACTGAGCGCCCATTTGAACTGGCGCACAAATTCCTCCAAGTGGTTCTGCACGACACGATACAACGTCACCAGGTCACCGTTGATGTCGTTGAGTACTTCAACCGGCGCCGCCTGGGGCCGCATGAAATAAAGTGCGGCGCCGCCGGCAAAGACTTCAACGTAGCATTCGTGGGGTGGGAAGAGCGGGATGAGGCGGTCGGCCAGGCGGCGTTTGCCGCCCATCCAAGGGATGATGGGTGTAGACATAAAAGCAAGACCTTTACTGTATGGATAAACAGGTGCTAGGCTCGCCGCGCTTCGTGCACGGAGTAAGAGCCATGGCTGGACTTGCAGGGACGATCTGCAGGGACGGCGGTCGGGTTGGATGTTGACGCATCCAACCCGACCGCTCTTTTTCACTTCGGTGTTGAGACTTCTTTGGCGTAGGCCTGACAGGCCGCCAGGGCGATCAGTCCTTGGTCGCCGGCATCGGTGATGCTGATAATTCGTTGAGCATGCGCCGGGTCAAGTTGGGCTCTTGTGGTGCCATGAACCACGCTGCCGGCGGCGGCGGTGGCAGGCACTGAGCCGTTGGCGGGTTTGGCGGTGGCGTCGAGTAGGACTGACAAGCGCAAATCAGCAGTGGCAAGGCGGTCGCGCAAACGACTTTGATCACGTTGGACATCATTCAAAACTCGGTAGTAGGTTTGCTCACTGGCGGAAAGTCTTCGTTCCAATGCCAGGCGCTTATCCTGCTCGGCTTGCTGCTGAGCAGCCGCTGCCTGGGCCTGTTGGTTCAGACCGTCGACATGCAGGCGGGCTTGCCGCTCCAGCTGCTGACCGTAGCGCCAAGCCTGAACTTGCCAGGCCAGCGCGCCAGTACTGCCAGCCAACACGGCCAGCAACACACCGTTGGCCAGCAGCCGATGCGGCGTGGGGATCAGGCTCATAGCACCGCCCTCGCCCGCTCCCACAGCTCCAGCCGATCCGCTAATCCGTTGAGGCCGCCATTGATCTTGCGAGTGATGGCCTCGAACTCGTCTCGATCTGCCAGGGCATTCAACTCGCGCACCCACCAGAACCATGCGGCCGACTCGGCGGCCCATTGCGGCAGCTCGAGTAGCTCAGGCGTGCGCAGCAATCGCTCGTCGCCAAACAAGGCCAGGCTGCAGCGCAGGTAATTGTTGCGCCCTGTTATCTGAATCAGACCGCGACCGCGATAGCGTTGGCCATCGCCATCTGCTGCAGGTGTGTTACCCAAATTCGCGGCCAGTTTGCCGGTGTCGTATTTGCTCAGGTACTGATCGCCGCCCAGCTCGCGGACGTACTGCAGTTGACCCGACTCGTGACCGACCTGCGCCAGGAACGCGGCCTGGCGTTTTGGCGTGTTGATCTGGCGATTGACCATCGCCACGTTGAGGGCGGATACAAAAACGCCCGCTTGGCGGCGGGCGTTCGGCATGATGCGTTGTAGTTGTTGCTCAGTGACGGGCATAAACACTCCAGACATAAAAAAACCGCACTTGGGCGGCCAGAGATTCGTTACTGTTTTTCGACGTTCACTACCTTGAGCGGCGCCGTTGCTTTCTTTTTCTTCGCCGATTTAGATTTGCCTTTCTTGCCGGCATTGCACTCGACCGTGGTGGACCAGCCCGCTTGCGTAAACACCTGCTCAACCGAATCCGCCAAGTACTCACCATCAAGGCCGACCTTGAAGCCCTGAGCATTGATCGACCGCTCGGCAAAAATGTCTGTCCGGCCAGGCATCTCAAACCGCACGTCAGCGGTCGAGCGATTGAACGCCGCCAAGCGCGCCTTGGCCGCCGATTCGGCAGCGGTTTTGTTTGGGTAGATATGCCGGTCGGTATGCACCGCCGGCAAACCATCCGGCGCGTCATCGTTATCAATGGTGACCACCGATAGCATGCCGTCCTTCTTGTTCTGATGTTTGGTCGCCACGGCCTTGTGCGAGTTGCGGTCGCCTAGACTGAACTGCCAGCGGCTGACGTCGCTGCGCGTCAGGGTGATCGCGCCGAACGTCTTGCCGCTCGCGGTCTGGCCACCTTGACGCGGCATGACCAAAAGCTTGCCGTCAGAGACCTTGGCCGTGCAGTCATATTGCTTCGCCAAGCGTGTGATGAAATTAAAATCCGACTCGTTGAGCTGATCCACCCGGACCACTTTCGTGGCCACCGGGCACCCTGACTGCCAACCGTTGCGCGCCGCAATGTCGCTCACGATCTTAGACAGCGGCACGTCCTCCCAACTGCCGCTACGGATGGTCTTACCACTGCCGCGCATGTCGCTGGCCTTGCCCTTGATCACAATCGTATCCGGCGGGCCGGACACTTCGACCGTATCGACCGCGTAACGCCCCAGGCGCTGTAGGGCCGTTTCGACATAGCCCAGGTAGATCTCGATTGAGCTGCCACGCGAAGGCAGTTGCACCTGGCCGTCCCGGTCATCGATACGCAACTCAAACTCGTCAGATTCCATACCTGGCTTGTCAGAGGTGCGCAGCAACAACAGTCGATCATTGATCAGAGCCGTGATGTCGGAACCATCGGCCACGATTCGAAAGGTGGGTGTCATGGATTTTATCCAAAAAAAAGCCCGCACCAGGCGGGTCAAAACAGAGTGCCGTTACGCGTAACGCAACGAGTTGCCAGCGGCGGTGTGGCCCGAGGTCAATCCCACAAGCTAATCCCTTCCTCGGTCGGGCTGGGCAGATCAGGCAGCACGATCACCACCCCCGCGCGGTAAGGCTGGGGCTCGTCAGCCAACCCCTGATTGGCATCGAGCACCGCTTCGGTGGTTCCGTTCAGATGGCCATAAACGTTATGGCAAATGACATCGAGCATGTCCCCATCAGACGTTCTGCATATCGTCGCCATAACGCACAAACTCCAAACTAAACCCTTGTTTACGCGGAATCCCGCCGTGCAACAGCGCGCCCTGTTCCTCGTTGATAGCCTTCAGACACCAAGTACCGATTACCTCGCCATAGCCCGTGGTCAGGGTTAGCGGCTGTAGCCTGCCGCCGATGGTGCGCAACGTGTCGAGCTGCTTGAGACCACCTTTGAAGCCCGGGTAAATCGTCCCCTTGAGGGTTAGCTTTTCATCCCCCTGGCCCACGGCCTGCTGCGCCGGCCGCCGCGATAAGCGCTCCTGTGAAGCCCAGCGGAATTCAGTCGAGCGGCTTAGCTCGTCGAAGGCCGCCGTATCCAAGTTGAAGTAATAAGGCTGCACCTTGGGGTCTCGCGGCTGGATGATCAGCAAGTGCGGGAACGGCTTCACCGCTTCCGGTGCCGGCGTGGCGTCCACTGCAAAAGAGCTGGTGGGCACGATGTTCGCCAGTGACGGACTGATTTTGCCGGCAATGTTGTTGATCGCCGTGGCCGCTTTGCCCGCTTGCTCCTTCAGCGTACCCAATCGTTCCTGTACTTCGGCGGCGGCACGCGTGGCACGCCCGTACACCGCTGCCACCTGGCCGACCTTGGCCTGTGCCGCATTCACCCCCCGCATGACCCGTTGCAGCTTGGCCCCGATGGCTGGCCCCACAAACGGGATGCTTTCCAGTTCGGACGCGGCGCCGGTTATTTCACTGATGGCACCGTTAACCGGCCCCAGCATGCCGTCAACGCTGCGCCGCCCGGCCTCCCCCGCGTCTACCAGGTACTTGAGGCCCGATTGCAACTGTTCCATATAGGCCATAAAGCCCCCTTATAAGTGAGGTTCGTCATACAGCTTCGTCGCGTTCTGTTTCGCCGCATCGGCCATCATCCGCTGCATGTGCGGCATCAGATCCTGTGCAAAGCGTTGTGGATCTTTGACATCCCCCTGCACCGTGACCGGCATGTTTAGCGAGTACTGAAACTGCTGATCCACTTTGGCCGGGACCGGCTTTTCCGGCGCCTTGGGCTCAATGGCCACGGCCGCCGGCTTAACCGGTGCCTGTACAGCCATTGCGCGCGCGACGTCGCCCAGCACCGGGCCTTGAGGCGCCGGGGCATGAGCCATCAGCAACGCGCCGGAACCGTTCGCCTTGTCCTGATCGGCCGACCCATTGAGCGGCTGAGTCAAGGTGGCCAAGCTTGGAACTGCCGGACCAGGGCGCGGCCCCATCAGTAATGGCGTGATCAGTGGCGCCGGCTTTGCTTCCGGTTTTTCCTCGGGCTTTTCATCATCGCCACCAAACAGCGACTTGCCCAAGGAGCCACCCAACACCGAGCCGCCCTGACTGCCGACATACGCGCCAATCAAACTGCCGATGGCGGTGCCAATAATCGGCACCACAGAACCAATGGCCGCACCCGCCGCCGCGCCGGCCATGGTCCCGGCCAAATTGCCAGCGGCCGCGCCATAGCCTTCAGCCTTTTCGTTCTGGGTCGTGGCATTCTCAAACGTGTCGAACGCCATCGCGCCAGCTTCCATCACCGAGGCGCCCGGTATCATCTTGGCGGCTTTGCCGACCTTGCCTGCCACTTGCACCACGCCACTCAACTTGGCCAACGCCCCGCTGGGAACCGGTACCGGCGGTACCGGTGGAATCGGCGGGCGGGGAATCGGCACCGGTGGCCGGGGTACTGGCGGTCTCGGCGGGAGCGGACTCGGCACCGGCGGCCGAGGCACAGGCGGTCTCGGCGGGAGCGGATTGGGCACCGGCGGCCGAGGTACTGGCGGTCCCGGCCTTGGCACGGGCGGGCGCGGCGGGCCGCCCGCCCGAGGTGGTCTCGGCCGACGACGCGAAGGCGTGCGCCTTGCACCGCGACCACGTCGACGCGCTTCGCCGGCCCCTCCAGCAGCTGCGCCTATATCACTCGCATTTACAACGAAAACCCTTTTGACGCCGTCGTCGCCTCCACCCGCAGCACCACCTTCAGCGCCTTCGTCGCCGCCAGATACCGCCTCCTGCGCTAGCGAAACCACCTTGAGGCCAGTCGCGACCAGGTCGAACTTGCCCGGCTTCTTGTCGTCTTTACCCTCGCTATCGTCGTCACCATCGGCGGGCTCCCCTTTGAAAGCGGCCACCGCCTTAAGCCCTGTTTCAACCAGCGACAGCGCTTTACCGGCCTTGCCCTTGGGCTCTGCGCCTTTCCCACTGCCCTCGCCGTCGCCATCCTTGGCGTTGGTGACGAAGACTTTTTGCACTTCACCAGACTTTCCGCCCAGCGAGCCCCGCGCGAGGTTGAGCAACCCTTTAGCGATCTTGAACGAACTGAGCAAACCCTTTAACGCAACAAGGCCTCCACCAACCGCCACGATCCCCGTTACCACCCCAGGGGTGCTGTCTGACAGCGAAGTAATCCCTTTGGTGACTTTGGTGAGCG
The DNA here is from genome assembly GCF_002723595.1 of Pseudomonas sp. ICMP 460. Classification (NCBI taxonomy): domain Bacteria; kingdom Pseudomonadati; phylum Pseudomonadota; class Gammaproteobacteria; order Pseudomonadales; family Pseudomonadaceae; genus Pseudomonas; species Pseudomonas sp. ICMP 460. Next base: position 61,107 of record NZ_LKBR01000008.1, on the reverse strand, counting down.
TCTCGGCCACGGTATCCGTGACAGGGCGTAGCGCGTCCCCAACGCTGCGCATTGCGTCGTCCATCGACTGGGCCATCTCGGCCCACTTTTGTGACGACGACTCGCGGCGCTCGCTGAGGTTTTTGTCGAGGATGCCGGTTGCGTCGCGCGAATCGTTTTTGAGCTGGCTATACAGCGCCTTGTTCTGCATGTAAGCGGAAAGCGCAGCCTTCACCTGCATGTCGGCGAACAGGTCGCCGGTGCGCAATGACTCTTCCAGCGAGGCCATCATGGCCTTGGCTTTCTGCGGGTCAGATTCCTTGCTGATCTTTGCCGTTGCCTCGGCCATCGCGGCCGCACGCTTCGGATCGGTGGCCTGAATGTACTTCTGAGCTAACGCCATGCTCGTTTCGAGCGTGGACATACCGTTCTGCAAACCGGTTTGCATCGAGCCCTTATAGTCAATGCCAGCGTTTTGGTAGGCTTTGACCGTGTCGGTCGAACCTATTTTGCCCATCCAGTTTTTGAGGTTGTTCGCCGCCTCATCGGCGCCGCCGGCAGACTTCATCTGCACTTGCAGCATGGCGCCCAACTGAGTCACCGCATCCATGCCAGTGATACCCAGGCTGCCCATGTTGGCCAACAGTTCAGGGAACCACTTGGCCATGTCGGCGGCTTCAAAGCTGCCCGCCTGCCCTTGGTAGGCAATCGCCTCCAGCGCTTGCTGCATCTGCTTGGGGTCGGTGATCTTGGCGTTCTGCCCTAAGGCGTTGATCATCTTGGCCGTGTCTACGCCACTTGATCCCTGCCCCACAACGAACTTGGCCGCGACCGGCGCATATTCCAACGCCTTGCTCAAATCCATGCCGGCGCCGACCAACTGATTGACCACGTCGGCGACTTCGTTACGTGCCATGCCGGTGTCGCGCGACGTATCAATGATTTTTCGCGAAACCTCCTGCTCTTGCGGCTTGTTGGCAATGCCAGCCTTGATCGCAATATCACGAACAATGGCACCGAAGTCAGCGCTCACCTTCGTCGGAATTGCCAGCATGCCGACCCCGACGACAGCTGCGCCGACCGCGCTTTTCATGCCGTCCTTGCCGGCATTAATTTGCTGGTGTCCTTTGGCTTTAAGCTCTGCCTTGTTCGCGGTCTGCCCCAGGGACCGATAGGCCTTCTCTAGCCCGCCGACTTCAATACCCTGCTTTTTAAGCATGTCCAGATTTGAATTCAACCGACCCAGCAACTTCGACGCCCCAGCAGAGCCGCTGTCATGGGCTTTCTTCCATTCCTCGCGCAAGCGAATGGTGTCGCCGATAGTGCGCTGCAGAACGCGCGCCTTGTTACCTTCGGCCTCAAGACGCTTGATGCGCCCCGTTACATCTTTGAACGCAGCGCCGACAGTCGAGCTGACGGCGCCGCCGATGACCAGCCCGAGAGCGATTTTGTTCGCCATGTCATGGCCCCCATTTGCACAGCCTCACCGAAAGAGGCTCAATCCGTGAGCCACCAAACCATCTCAGCAAACGGCATCGACTGAATCTCAGCGGCGGAAAATCCGGTTTCCGCCGCCAGACGTTTCGCGGCCATTTTTATAACGCCGGGGTTAAATCCCGTCGTCTTGGTCCATGCGAAAATAGCCGGCCTGCAGGCGGTTAAAATCCACCAGCTTCAGGCCCTCCAGGTCTGCGACCGGCGCACCGGCCAGCTCGGCAAACAACACCAGCTCGCGCTGCTCGGCATCGCCCCCTGCCTCACGGTTCGCCGAACGAACGTCGCGCACGGTTGGGGAACGCAGGGTCAACTTGTCGACGGTCACGCCGTTGATCACGGTCGGACACGACAACGTGACCTGCACGTTATCGGTGGTGATCGACAACCAGGCCGGCATCGACTCCGAATAATCAGTATCCGGGACCAAACGCGAATAGCCCGACTGAACGCGGCGATAGTCCACCAGTTTCAGGCCTTCAAGGTCCTTGACGCCCAACTCTGCCAAGCCCGCGAACAACATCATTTCGCGCTGCTCGGCATCACCATTAGAGGCGCGGTCAGCCGCCCGCACTTCGCGCACCGTAGGGCCGCGCAAGGTCAACGTATCGACCTTGATCCCATTGGCATCACTCGGCCGCGAAAGTGTCACGACAGCGGACTCTGCGGTGATCTTCAGCCAATCCGGCAATTTGTTTACGTCTACTTGATTCATCTGGATTTCTTCCCTTACAGGCCGAGCGCGGTGCGCACTTCGAGGAGTTGGTCTTTGCCGTCGATCACCTGAACGCCAGCGACCATGTCGATTTCGTACATGAGGCGCCCGTCGATTTCGAGCTTGTAGTAAGCAACCGCGATGGCGTGTTTGATCTCGGCCGAATCACCCGCTTTCCAGTCGCCCGGGTCGACCTCTTTGAGCCGACCACGCAAGGTGGCGATAACCGCCGTCACCGCACCTTTTTGCCCCCTGAAGGCGCCCCGGAACGTCGAATTGAAAGCGGTCCCATCGGCCAAGCCGAAGTACTTCAGCGACTCACGGCGCACGCCCTTGGTAATAAAGGACGCTTCCATTTTTTCCAGGCCTTGGTCCATCTCAATGGCACCGGCCATACCGCCACCGCGATACTCGTCGGTCTTGCTGGTCAGCTTGGGCAGCGTCAAGCTGGGCACGTCACCGGAGAAGTTAACGCCGTCAACAAACAGGTTCGTGTTGTACAAAGTTTGAGGAATCATCTGCGTGGTCTCTTAGGCTGCTTCAAGAACTTCGGTCATCCACTGATCGGTGACTTCGAAAAGGAAATTCGGGTTTTCAGCTGGCGGCACGTCGGTAAAACGGATGCGCCAATACACCTTGCCCTGGGCAATTTGGCTGGCCGTGTTCAGCTCGGTGTCCGGGAATACTTCGAAGTTGATAATTGCGCCTTGGGCCTTGAGGTCGCGCATGAACGCTTCCAGGCCATTGGTGACATCCGTTACGTACGTTTTGGTGATCGAGCGGTCTACGGCCCACTTATGGCCGGCTTGCACCGCATCCATGAGGATGAACAGCGTACGAACGCGGGTGACGAACGCCCATTTCGGATCGCTCGACAGCGTGCGGTTACCCCACAAGCGATAACCGTCGTCGCGGATGATCGTCGTGATATTGGCGTTATTCAGCAGGTTGGCTCGGCACGTCGCGTCACCGTCCAGATACTCCACAGCCCGGGTCGTGCCAGTGATGCCGGTAAATTCCTTGTTCGACGGCGAGGCCCAAAAGCCGTACTCCGCATCGGTCCAGGCAAACAAACCAGCGGCCCAAGCTGAACCCGGGGCATCCACGGTCTTGCTGAGTTCGGTGTCCCAGTACTGCACACCAGGGTCAACCATGAACAGGTTACGGCTGCCGAAGTTTTTCGCGTAGGCCATGGCGGCCTCGTCCGTGGTGCCAGGCCCGTCGATAATGCCGATAGCGCGCAGCTTCTGCGCCAGGCTATCGAGCGCGGTGGCCACCGCCTGAGTGGCCGTGTGGCCTGGCGCGATCAGCAACCGCGGCTGCGCGTTAAACAGGCTTTTACCATCGAGCAAGGCTTGCAAGCCAGTGCGCTGGCCCGAGACCAGGACGCCGCCAATGATCGCCGAGGTTTGCAGCGCCGCGTCTTCCATCTTAGGCACGCCGATGGCGACGATCACCGCCTTGGCTTTGGCATAGATCGCCTTGCAGGCCTTGGTAATCGCCGAGTCAGCGCCAAAGGCGGCAATGGCTTCGCGCTCGGTGGTGATCAACTTCAGCTCGCCGGCCTTGGCGGTGCCGCCGCCGAGGACGCCCGGAGTGAAGGTGCTGCACAACCCAATGATCGACGACGACGGCAGCGAGATAGTGCGTGCGCCGGTATCAACCGAAGTCGTGGTGACGCCGTGATAGAAACTCATAACGTTCAATCTCCAGGAACGAAAAAGCCCCGCTTAAGCGAGGCTGGGAGGGGTGTCTGTGTTACGCGTAACGGGAAAACAAAACGCCCCGACAAGGCGGGGCGTTATTGGGTTTGCTGGTCGATCCAGTTGGGCCGTAGCGGCTTGGTCTTACTCGCCGGAAACCCTTCAACGGCTGGCCAGTCGCGCAACTGTTGAACGTAATCAATCAATTCGCCGGACTGAGCGGAGGTCAAGGTCGTCGAACGGCCGGCGTCGACCTCATCACGGTGACGCTCGCGCAACCATTTGAGGCTATCAATCTCGGTATCCCGCCACTGCCTTGCCTGCGCAATCAAAGCTTCGTCAGAAAGCGGCTCAGGATCGACCAGTACCGGGAAGCCCTTTTCACCCGCAAGAATTATCCGGCCCGCAGCTTCCCCTGTTAACAACGCCGTCCGCTGATCTTGCGTAATGTTGACTGCATCGGCCGGTATCGACAGGTGAATTTCATCGTCGTAGAAACCGCCAGTTTGGGGTGAGTAATAAAGCATGGTGCTTTCCTTATTTTCCGAGTGCGCGCCAGTACAAGACTTGTGGCACGGTAGCTGAACTGGTGACGACGGCCCGCTCTTTACCTCGCGCCTCACCCCCCACGTACCCTGTCGGACTACTAGAGGCCGTCGCGATAAAGTGAAAACACGCGACGGGAAACGCCAGCGGAAAAGTCACCGTGATCGGCTCGTTGACCGCACCCGTCGTGGTGATCTCGCCCCACTGCTCAATCAAACCACTTGGCAGAAACTGGTAGCCCGGCGTGGTCATCGAAGCGCTGAACAGCTTTGAAGTCTTCAGCGTTTCACTGCCGCAGTGCCCACGCCAGACGCTGCCCTCGCGGACCACAATCACGTCGCCGCCTGGCGAGAACGTGTAAGGGGTCGGCACCGCGAGGTTGTTCATGGCGAACTGATCGCCATTGGCCGTAGTGAGTTTAGAGGTGGTCGACGTCGGACCCGCTGACAGCAAATACGCCGTGCCTTCTGGCACAGAGGTTGTCAACGGCAACGTGGCCACCACCCCGGCCGCCAACTCAATACGCATCCCCCGCTCATCAACTGTCAGGGCGCGACTCTGCGCAACGGTGCGGCTACCGGCAAAATTGCCCATCAAGCCAGCCAGGATGTTACGAAAGCTCAACGCGGTGGTGCCCAGCACAATTGGCGCATCCGTCACTAACTGCCACTGAGTGTCAGCATTGACCGTGCCCCGCTCAACGCTAACCAGCAATGCCGGCGTCACCTTGTCGCTGGTATCGGCGTCGACAGTGCGAACCCAACTATCAGCGCTGACCAGGTACAGGCCATTATCCTTCGGCTGGTCTTGATTCTTCACCAGCACGCGAGAGCCAGCGGGAGCGGCCAAGCCATCAATCACTTGCACACCGGCCAGCACCATTGGCCCCGTCGTGGCCACCAACACCGATTGCTTGGTGTCCAGCCGGTTGACTGCATTGGCGACCGAGTCGTCGACGTATTTGCGTGTCGCCAGAACCACGGCCGGGTCAATGGTCAGCACGATGTTACTTGCGCTGCTCACCACAAAATTCATGCGCAGCGTTTGCGTGCGCCCTGAGCCTTGGGAGAGCTTGGGCTTGAAGCTTGGGGCACAGTTGGCAATGGCCACCAGGTCACCGTCTGCATCAAACAGCCCCAGCTCCCGCACCCAAAAACCGCCCTCGTCGGCAGGAATAACCTGCTCGGCGACCAAGATGGCCGGGTTAGCAGGATCGGGCGCCAGTGAGTTCAAAGGAGCGCGGCGCCGCTCGTTGATCAGTACCTTTTGCATGCGGTCTGGCAATGGATCGAGGCCATTGGCATCACCCACCGCCATGTGGGTGATTTTCCACGTCAGCAAACCTGCATCGGCCTTGACCTGCTTGGCCTCCCCGGCCGCAGTCAGGATGGCGTAGAACTTTGAATTGGCATCAATCATGGATATACGTCCAAAAAGTCTATGGAATGTTCGCGGGCAGATACCCCGGTCACGCAGTCAACCGAGATAACGCCGCTTGAAGGCGGGTAAATATCCAGCGCGTCAATGGAATGCTCACGCCCTGCGCCGCCGATAACGCCTGTGACTTCAATGTCCTGCAATACGGGCGGATAAACATCAATCTCGTCGCCGTCATACACACCGGCAAACACGTTAATGCCACCGGTGGTTTCCAGGCTGATGGCCAGCCCCGTCAGTTTCCGGCTGACGGGCTTGGCGTCATCAATCAGCCGCTCCAGCTCCTGATACATTTCCTCGGTGATACCGGTGTCCAACACACCAACCTTCAGCGCAAAGGTGCCGGGCACCCCTTCGGGTTTCATGTTGAACCACTCGATAATCTCGATCAGGTAGCCCAAGGGCTCAACCACGCGGCGCAGCGCGCCAATGGTCCCCTTGTGGGCATGGATGTAGTAAGAGGCCTTAATGGCCGCCCGCTTGACCGCCTCCGGCCATCGGTAGTCCCAGCGATCCACCGACCACGCCCAGGCCAGGTGCGGCAGCAAATGCACCGGGCAGGTATCCGCGTTGTAGAGGTCGCGCAGCGGGACAATCGTTTTCTCAAAAAACGTCGCCTCCATGGCGCGTTCCAGTTGCGTGCTGTTGATCGGCAGTAGGCTTTTCATATCAGCCCGCCAGCGTCACGGTATAGCCCGTGCAGTACGCCGCCTGAGCCTTGGTCGGGGACAAGTCCTGCCAGCCGACCAGCTCAACCCGGGAAACGCCGGCAACGTGCAACTGAGCGTCTACGCCGGAGCGTGCGACCTCAACGCCCAGCCGTTTGCGCGGATTGATCCAGGCCGCCAACCGGCTTTTGGCCTCGGCCAAACTGGCATCCGCTTCGGGACCGGCGCCGGTCATGTGCAGAATCGCCTGAATTTGGTAAGGGATCACCTGGGCGCTCTGCACCGTCACCCGATCACACACCGGCCGCACATTGTCGTCATTCAGTGCGGCGGCCACGGTGGCCAGCAGCTCCGGTGGCGCCACGCCCTGCCCGTCTAAACCCAGCACCGTTACGGTAACGTAACAAGGCGCCGGACTTTCGGCCGTGGCATCCGCGACCAACCCCGAGGCGTTACGCGCATGCAGGATGTAGCTGTTTCGCGGGCCAGCCGTAGTCAACCCCTCATAGGCCAACTGGATGCGCTCACGAAACGGGTCGTCATCCTCCATGACCAAAGGCACCGGTGGCACCGCCAGCAGATCCTCGGCCTGAATGACCAGGCGCATTAGATTGACGTTGGCCCCCAGGTGATCGAGGTCGCCGCGTATGGCGTGTGCCAGCAATACCGCTTTGCCAGCGTCATTAACCCGGGCACGGTTGCCAACCTTGATGTACGCGCCAACCTCCAGCACCTTGACCACCGGATCGCTTTCAAGCGCGGCAGTCCAGTTGCCGCCCATATAACCGCGAAACACCGCCAGCCCTTCCTGATAAACCTCTTCGAAATCCAGCGGCTCCAACACGGTCGGCGCCGGCAACGACGACAGATCCACGATACTCATACGGCCACCTCCAGCGTGACGCCATCGCCTCGGTACTGCCCGACGACTTTCAGGTTGATTTGCCCGCCGACAACGGAAATGACTCGCACCTGATCCAGTTTCAAGCGCGGCTCAAAGCGCCCCAAGGCGCGAGCGACCTCGGCCTGTACCGCGCTTTTCCAGCCTTCGTTAACGGGCAAGTCAACAAACCGCCGAAGATGGCTGCCGTAGTCCGGCCGATGCCGGCGACTGCCCAATGGCGTGCCCAAAATATCGGGAACGCTTTGGCGCAAATGCGCGATGCCGGAAATGGGCAGGCCGGTGTGGCGGTCCATTCCGATCATTGAATTACTCCTGCAATTGCTCCAGCTCTGGATGCGCTTTCAAAAACGCATATTGATCATCGCCGCAAGCGGTAACACGACTGACAACCACAGGCAGCTGGCTGCCGCTTGGCATGATCAAGGTGCGCGAGGTAAAAACCTTGTCGCGAAAAACGCGCGCGGGTCCGATGGATTCAACCGAGCCAGCCGGAACAGGAAGAGCCACCGGCGCTGCTTTCAATCCCGGCACTGCAATAACTTCACTGACGGCCGCAGATTCGCCGTCAACCCTTGACTTACTCATAAGGCAAACTCCAGATATGAAAAAGCCCACACTGGGTGGGCTGTTGTGAGTTGAAATTAATGCGTGTGGTGGTTGCTGTTGCCACCCGCATCAATGATCGCGCCGGCACTGGTGATGCCCTTCGTAACGTGTAACGCACCGTCGATGGTCACCGCCGCTTTCAGGTTGATGTTGCCGGTGGTCACATTCACGGCGCTGTCCGTGATGACCGCCTCGGTGCTGGCGACTTTGATGGTCACTGTGCCGGTGGGCAGGGTGATGCTGTAGCTCTTGGCTTGCCAGTCGTAGATCAGCGAACCGCCATCATCAAACCGCCAGACTTCAACATGATCGCGGTTATCCGGCGGAGGGCCGGCATTACCATACAGACCGGGGATGAAGGTGCCTTGTGCCACATCACCGCTGGTACTGACCAATGTCCCCTGCTCGCCCAGAGACGGAGCCCTCCAATGCCTAGCCTTGCCGGCAGCGATGCTGTGCCAACGCACCCAGGCGCTAGTCCATTCGCCATCCGAAACCCGACATACCGGCGGAGATGCAGCCAAGTCGACCGCCACCACAAAACAATCTTTGACCAGCCCGGCGAGCATGCGGTCATGTTGAGCGCTGGCATAGCTACTCATATGTCCGCCGCCGGCACAAAGTCCTCTTTGACATCGTTGTTAAACCCGAACAATAGCGAACCCGGGGGCTGATCAGGCCACGGCCATTCCTCGGGGCCGAGGTACACCTGCTGCGTCCACTCCACCAGCCAGACCGTGTAACCATCCAGCATGGGCTGAGTCCAATCTTGCACGGCCTGGACGAACTCGGCCGGTTCGACTTCAAGCCCCCAGGTCTGCGCCCGCAGTAGAACGGCGAGCTGAGTAGCCAGATGCACCGCCTGATGCTGATGATTAGGACTGATCGGGTCAACAATGATGCGTGCCTCAAACTTGCACACCAAAGTGGTTTCGCCAGTGCCGATATCTGCACCTGGCTCAATCTCAGCCAGTTCCAGGAACACCGCTGGCAACGAGACGCGGTCTTGAATGTTCGGCCAGACGCTTACAGCCTGAACCCCAGACAAATGGGTAGCCAGGTGTTGCTCAACGGCCTGGTACAACTGGGTCAGGCTAAAAGGTTCGTCAGCCATTACCCGCTCCTCTTGAGGTATTTTTGTATCTCAAAGTTGAGTTCCTGTCTCAGTATCTCCAGCAAACGCTCATCGGCCTTTTGTACCCAGCTTTCAAAGTGGGGACGAGCTTGCTCCAATGACACTTTTGCCTTGGCCAACGGAAAGCGGCTGCCATGTTCGGCGACCCATCCCGAACTCGCCCCGCGACCGGGTGACACCGTGCTATCGGGATAGTCATCCGCGTTGAAATGCTTGCTCGCGGTACGAATCCAGATGTCGGCTTTGTCGCCGTATACCTTTTTCAAGAAGGCGCCCTGGTAACGCCGGCCGGCGACCGAAACGCCGGTACCGGTCTGCCTTGCGCGGCCGATTCGGCTGGATTCGATGGCATTCAAACCGAACCACAGCTTGCCGCTTGCAGCCCCACCGGACACCGGGTAACTACGCAACCGCTGACGCACCGCCGCGACGGCAATGCGCTCCTGACGACTGACCGCCCGGGCAATGTGCGTGCGCAGCCAACCGAGGGTCTTGTTGATTGCTCGACGTTGCGCTGTGGCCGCCGCCTTGGGCACCACCTTGGCGAAGTCCTGAAACGCTTGCAGATCTGCGGCCGATGACTGGATGGAGATCATCCCGCCACCAGACGAGGGTTTGAAGTAGCTACCGACACTCATGGGCGTAACCTCAAGATCAAGGCAACCAGGCCGTCGCCGCTCGGTTCCAGCTGCAGCAGGTCGTAATCGCCGCCGCCGTCCAAGGCGGGCAAGTCGACGCTGACCAGCAGCCCGCGTTTCAAGCCTACCGAATCGCTAACGCGGATCTCAAACCGAGGCTCACGCAAGCCGGTGTTGAGCTTGCCGAGCTTCGGCTGCAACCAGGGCGCGGCAAACATGCCAAGCACTGGTTCTTCTCGGCCTTCGATCCGTGCGCTATCGCCCAGTGTTTCGAAGACCACTTCGTCGATGTCGTCGATCAGATCGCGGAAGGCCACAGTCACATTTCCAGCAGAATCTGCGCCAACGGCCGCGTGCAAATATGCAGCGGGTTGGACTGCGCTTCGCCAGCCACCCCCTTGTTGAAGGGCAGCGGCTCGATCTTGCTGTAGTAAGGAATGCCTTCGGTGTTGACCGTTTCCATGTAGTCGGCCGGCGCGAACGTCGAGATGTACAGATCAGGCACGCCTTCGGGAATCAACAATGCCTTGTCATCGTGGATGAAAGAAACACCGGCCACCTTGCCGCGATAGCGCTCCCAGACAATCCCGCCGAACTCGAAGCTTTCACGGGCATCGCCGCGCAGAGCAGCGGCTTGAATGGTGTTGAGGTACGTCAATTTTACCGATTCGTGGGAGACCAGCGAGTTCCAGAAGTTTTTCCCGCAGAGCGCACGGGAGCCGGAACTGGTGATACTACCCAGCGCGTCTTCCTGCAGATCGAGAGCCTCTCCGGCACGGACTCGCAGTTCTGTCTTAGGATCGTTCAACCCCATCGACAGCCTTTTGCGGGAGACGCCAAACGTCTTGTAGATATCCAGCAGAACAGTCTTACCGTCTGCATCAAGCACCTGACCGTTCAGAGCGCCCATGCGTTGAAATTCGTGAGTGGCGTCTAACTGGCGGCGTGCTTTTGCCAGGCGCTTGTTGACCACATCTTGCACCGCCTGCAGTTCACTGCGGGTACCGAAGGCGCGAATACCTTGAATCTCGTCGGCCTTGATAGTGAAGCGCTGTGGCAAGTGCACGGTGTTAAACGGGATCATGTGACGCTTGGATCCAGCCACTACCAGGCCCGAGGTACCACGCTCGCCGGCTGGCACCAGCGCAAGGGTGTCGCCGTCTTTCTCGATCTGCACGGTCAGCGTGCTGATGCCTTCTTCGCGGAACAGGCCAAGACTGCTGATGCGGCCCGGCAGGTATTCCTGCTCATTGATTGCAGCGGTCAGCGAGGAGACGCTGAATGCATCGTCTTCAAAAATGGCGATATCGGCCATGGGGTACTCTCCAGAAACGAAAAATCCCGCACTCGGCGGGATGGATAAATGAGGTGAACGTCTTAACGGACGATCACGAAATGGGCGGCCAGGGCCTTTTCGGCTGCGGGGTCGAGGCCGGTCAAATGGACTTCACTGACTTCGGCCTGACGCACGATGGCGCGGCCGCGACGAACCACATCAGACTGCCCCAGCGGGCCGTAGAGGATCGCGATGGCGTTTTCAGATCCGTCCTCAGCTGTCGGCTGATAGGGTGCAAACTCGCCCGTAGCGGTAACCAGCCCAAGGATCTGGCCCGGCTCCAACGCCGGCCCGGCGGCGACGTTGATCGCTTCGCGTGAGATGGTGCCGGGGCCTTCGGAAAGCAGGAACTCGCCCGCGTGCATCGATTCGATTTTCATGTTCTTACTCCTTTCGAGGTTCCGTTCTGCGCTGCCTGCCGGCTTGCCCAGATTAAATTACTATCGACCTGTTTGGCCTTGACAGTGGATGCAGGATCATTGTCCAGCGGTAGGCTGTTGTTGATTTCAAAACCGCCGCCGCTGCCGACCAGCTTGTCGAACAGACGCGCCCTGACAGCAGCTTCATCCAGGCCAGCGGCCAGGAACTCGCTGGTCAGCTCCGGCAATCGTGCTGCGACGCACAAGCCGTGCAGTACTTTTGCCTTAGTCAGCGCGGCCGTGACTACCGCCTCGCTTTCCAGCCTGGTGGTAGCAAGCAGTGGCTCCACCAGGTTACTGATGCCGGCCGCCGCGCAACCTTTGGTGACCAGCAGAGCCAATCCAGCGGCGTCTAATACGGGTGGCGGATTCGGCGGGCTATCAGGCTCTGGCGGCTCGACTTCCGGCTCTTCGTCCAGCTGGGCGAGCAGTTCGGCCGGTGCATGCTGAAAACGCTGCAACACACTGCCCTGTCCAAGACAGGCGCTAACCTTGAGGCCATCGCCGACTTCATCAGCCAGGCCCAGTGCCACCGCTTCGTTGGCCGTGAGCCAGGTTTCAGCATTGACCATGCGCCGCAGCTCGGCTTCGTCGATGTCCGGCGCCTTGGCCTTGTAGGCCGCGATGATCGCTTCCAGGGTCTGGTCCAGTACATCCGCGACACGGCGGAAGTCTTCGGCATCACCACCGGTAAAGGTGTAGGGGTTGTGGATCATCAACATAGCATTGGCTGCGATCACCACTCGGTGAGCGCCGCACACTGCGACACTGGCCGCGCTCGCCGCCAGGGCATCAATGCGCCCGGTACAGCGCTCACCCAGTCGCGACAATGCGTTATGGATCGCCAAGCCGTCGAACAGATCGCCGCCGATGCTGTTGAACGCAACGGTCACAGGCGACACCCCGTCATCCATGGCGCGCAGATCCTGCACGAACTGATTGGCGGTAACGCCCCAGGCGCCGATCTCGCCGTAAACAAAGATCTCGATGCTGCGTTGTTCAGCCTCTCCGCTGGCCTGGAAGGTATACCAGCTCTTATCGGAGACCTTGACCTGCTTACCGGCCTTGTCATAAACGCGGGGTTTCGTTTTTTTGCTCATGGTTGTTCCTTGTCATCGATGACAGCGATGGCTTCAAGAGTCGAATAGTTGAGTCCAAGGTCCGTGGCCCTGGCGAGATCAGCGGCGTTTTCCGTGTCGACCGTTTCCGCGTCGTAGCCGGTACGCAGCACCATCTCGCTACGCGAGGCAAAGCCCGCTCGTACTTCCATCTGCCGCGCCTGTACGTCCTGCACTGGCTGAATGTAGGCCCAGCCTTGAGGCACCCAACGTGTACGCAGGTATTCCCGCCGACGTTGCGAGTAGTCCTCCAGCACCAATGCGCCGGACAGCACTGCCATGTCCATCCAAGCGGCACGCACCGGGCGACAGAGCTGATGCACGTACACGCCGAATTGCAGCTGCTCCAGGCGTCGCCGGAACTCGTTGAGCACCACCCGCAGCGCCCGGTCGTTGACCTCGCGCATATCACCGGTAAGGATCTCGTACGGCGTGCCCGAACCCGCCGCCGCCGCCATCAGTTGCTGCCGCATGAAGTCCGGGTAGTTGTTGCCGGCGTCCGGTGGCTTGGAGAACTCCACCTCTTCACCTGGTCCCAGCTCCTGCATGGTGCCAGGCTCCAGCGCGACCATTGGGGTGAAGCCGTCGCGGTCTGTGACCAGGAGCTCTCCGGTCACCGGGTTGCGCGCTTGCGGTCCGGCCTCAGGTGCAGGACGCTTGATGAAGCCGGCAAAGAGGTTCGCTACCTCTTGGCGGAACAACACCGCGTCATCGTAGTTATCCAGACTTCGCAAGCGTTTCAACACCGGGGACAAGCGCGGTACACCGCGCAGTTGCCCTGGCTCCATCGGTTCGAAGATATGCAGCACCTGCGCCGCCGGTACGCGCACCAACTGGTTGTACCCGGAGTTGAACGACGAGGAATCGCGTGGATGCGAGAGGTACATCCAATACGCCACGCGCTTGCCGGCCGGGTTGAACTCGATCCCGGCGCGAATCACGTTGCCGTTTTTGGCTGTTTCGAACTTGTCGTGCGGGACAAACTCAGGTGCCAGCGCCTGCAGCTGCAGCGGCACCGCTAAGCCCTCACTTAGGCTGCGCGGCCGCAACCGCACGAAGCACTCACCGGCCGTTTCAACGGTGCGCGCTACCAGGGCCTGCATGCCGTAGAAGTCGGTCAGTTCATCGGCGTCCGCTTCGTCAACCCAGTCGTCCCACAACTGCTGCTGGAGTTTGCGCAGTGCCGCGTCATCCGTGGTCGGCCTGGGCGTGATGCCGGTGCCGATCAGGTTGCTGACGCGCTTGTCGATGACATTGAAGGCGTACGGGTCATTGCGCACCGCCGCCCGTGAACGCGCCCGCAAGTTACGCAGGGCCGGGGTGTTGATGCTGTTGATGCCGTTGTCGGTGGCTTCCCAACTGGCCGAGCGTCGGCCCTCACCCGCGCCTTCGTAACTGGCCTTGATGTTCGACGGCAGCAAGAATCCATTACGGGTCAGCGTCGGATAGTGTCGTGCCATTAGAGTCCTTTGCCTCCATGCATGAGCCGAACCACACGAGAGCGAGGCCCGGCAGCGTTGGTCAGTGACGTACGAATCTCGTCGCGGGCCTTGAGCAGTTCGTCGATGGATCGGTATTCCACCGTGCGGTCGCTGTAGCGCACGGTTTTTTCACCGCGTGCGATGGCGCGCTCGATGGCTTCGAGGTGCTTCGGAGTAAACGACATATCAGCGTCTCTTCAGGTAACCGCTGGTGGAGCTGCGGCGTTGTGGGGGTGCAGCGGGTCGCGGTTGGGCAACAGGGGCAACGGGTTGCGGCGTCACTTGCGGTGTCGCGGGAGCCTGCTCGGCAACCGTGATACGTTCCGCGGCGACCACCTTTTCATCGAACAAACCGGCCTGGGCCAACGAGTTACGTACCCGGTCCCAGTCGTGTTCCTGATACCGGTTGATTCCGAGGTAATGCGCCATCGCCAGGCAATACACCATCAGGTCGAGGGCTTCGTTGCGCTCGGCCTTGCCCTTGATCCACTCGATGCGCTTGTGACCCCGCACGTACTTGGCGACCTTGCGCTCGGCCACGCACTGGGCGAAGAACTCGTCCGGCAGATCGTTGGCAAAGTGCAGTGCGCCGGGTCCGGATTCAAACGGGTAGCGGTTGTAGATCCAGTCCTTTGCAGTGTCGGTACCGACAAACCACAGCTCGGCGCCGCCGCGTTCGGTCTGGCCCTTCCAGGTCACATCCACCATGGACGGCCGTTGAGCGATTACCGGCTTACCGGGTTTGCTCGCGCCCTTGATGGCGAAGATGTTGCGCCAGCGCCGCACACGGCAGAACTGGTACACCTCGTCGGTGTGGTGACCACCGGAGTCGACCGCAACCGCGAGAATGCCCAGGCCGACACCGCACGGATGCCGGTACCGCTCTTTCAGCAGTTCATCCAGCACCGCCCAGGTGCGTTCGTCCGAAGGATCGCCCGCGATCACACGGTGATCGATGACCCAGCGCTCCATGCCGACGCCCCAGCCCATTGCCATGAACTCCAGGCGATCAGCCTGCACGTCGACAGCGCCCGTGATCATCATCACGGCGGCGGGCATCGCACCGAGGGAGAAGCCTTCCCGGCGCGCCCGCTCGATCAGCACCGATGCCTTGGTTTGCTCTTGCGCGCTGTCCCACACCTTAGCCAGACGGGTGTTATAGAACACCTGCATGGGCTCAAGGTCGCCTTTGGCCTGGGCCTTTTTCGCCTTCTCGAATTGCTTCGCCAGCGACTTCCAGCCCGTCCAACCCAACGGTGAATACAGTGCGTTGAGGTGGAAGCCGACGGTCTCTCCATCGCCCTTGGCATGGGCACGCCACTCACCACGAGCGAGCATGTCGCCCTTGTGATGCTCCTCGATCAGCACGTCGCAGTCGGGCGCAGCGCACTCGTAATGCACTACGCTGAAGTCCTGGGAGTAATGCAGCCGCTCCCACTCCAGGGTTTGCATGTGCCCGCACGTTGGGCACGGCACGTAGTAGTAACGCTGGTCACTACCCTCGAACAGATCGTCGATGCGCGAGGCGCCCTTGATCGTCGGCGAACTGGAGAAGTAAAACTTGGCATTGCGCCCGAAGGTACTGCCCCGCGTTTCCGCCAGTTCGATGGGGTCGCCCTCTTCGCCTACGTCGACTTCCCAGCGGTCAATCTCATCGCCATACACGTAGCGCGCCGACAGCTCGGCCAAGTTGGCCGCAGAGCCGGCTGTGGTGACGTACAGCGAGCCGCCTTCGAACTCCTTGGTGTCCATGGTGTTGCGTGAGTCCCGCGAGCGGCTCGCCGCCACACGTTCACGCAACACCGGGGTGGCCTTGATCGTCTTACCGATACGCGAAGACACCCGCTTTGCCAGACCCAAGCTGGGCAGCAGCGTGAGGATGTTCGACGGCACCATGTGGATCAACGCACCGATCCAGTTCAAGGCGATCTGGGTTTTCATCAGTTGCGAGGCAACCATGGTGACCACACGCTTGCACGGGTGAGCCGGTGACAGGCAGCGCATCGGCTCGCGTGCGTAGGGTGTTCGCCCGGTGCGATATTTCCCTGGCTCGGCGGCGCCTGTATCACGCGGAATGCGCATGTACTCGTCGGCCCACTCGTCCACCCAGAGGCTGGGGTCTGGACGCAGCCCACGGAAATACGCCTCACGGTACACCTCAGCGCCGTCAGGTTTTTCCGTTTGCATGGTTTAACTCGTAGTGATCAGATCGCGTTCAAGATCAGCCGAAGACATGCGCTCGGCCTCTTCCAGGGACAGCCGCAGCGCCTTGGTCAGGTGCTGCTCAATCTCCCAAGGGTCGGACATCGCCGCCAGTTCGGGTGCTAGTTGCGGGGGCATGCTGAGCAACTGATCGCGCAGCATGCGTCCGGCGTTGTAAGCCCCGGTAGTGACCGCTTTCATATCCACCAGCGAGCCCTGCACCTTGTGAAACTCGGCTTCGGCCAGCTGGGCCAGGTAGTACTCGCGGTGTGCGCGGGCCTTCTGGAAGTCGGGTTGCCCGCTCTTCGCGCCAGCAGGCTGCGGCGGCGCAGCCGTGTTAGTCGGCTCGACCATGGGGGACAATTGGCTGTAAACGTCACGCTGGAGCCGGTCTTGTTGGTGTCGAGCCGCGACGGCGGCCTTGCTGGGGTCGGCAGTTTCAAGAATCAGCGCTTCCGTTGCCAGCACGTCTACCTTCTTGCCATCCGGCGACAGCACCAGGCGGTTGTTGTCTTTCAGCCAGGTGATGTAGCTCGGCGTCCTGCCGATGCGAACCGCGAAAGCGCTTTTAGACAGGAACAGTGGATCTGTCATAAGCCCTCCTTTTCAACGGCTTTTCAATGGAAACCTTTCAATTTCAATGGATTGAATTTCAGTAAGCTGGTGGGCCTGCCGCTAACGCTTTCCCGCGGGTTTCATGCCCCGTGTCCCTCGAATACCGCCAGGGTCCCCGGCGACTTTCGGCACACCATCTTGACGCACTACGCTACAGGCCACGTATTCCGTGGCCTCCAACACATCACGCCTGACCACTGCCCGAGGGCGGCACATCGCACACGCCCAACCGCTTGGCGGCCCAGCGTTCGTACAAACCGATGGCGACATCGGCGCCGGCCATCGCGGTGAGGCATCCGATGCTCCCTGCCGCCAGGACCGACATGCCCGATGCGTGCAACAACATCATGGTGGAAAGCCCGCAGACCACGCAGGCCCCGGACCGAAGCAGCAAGCGGCGAACCAATGACCAGCCGCTCACCCCCGCTTTGTCGGCCCGCCATGCCTCGCCGGAAATACCGCCGATCAGGGATAGCAGGATCACCATCCAGATCGGCATCTCAATAAGCGCTTGCTGCTCGTTTGTCATCGCCCTACCCCATAAACGCAAAAACCCGGCGCAATGGCCGGGTTCAGTGTGGTGGTGTGTCCCGCTGCTCGCGGTCGCACCTATCGAAGATGACTACTTTTTACAGGTGGATTCCGGTGGCAGCAACCCTGTTTTAATGCCACCCGGTGAATGTCTGGTCTACGTCTAGGGAATGTCGGTGAATATCTTTATTTCGGCTTCCAGCGCCTCCGGCGCTGTCCTACCTGCCCCACTATTCAGAAGGGAGGTAGGACAGCTGGAGGCCGCTGAATTCGGGGCCTTGCCCTACTGCCCTACCTCTTTTAACTTTTTCTCGTGTAAAGAGAGAAAACTAAAAAAACGCATGCGCGCCAGCGGCGCGTGATGCGACGCGCTACGCTCATGTGTGCGTCGTGCGATATTAAGTAGGGAGGTAGGACAGGCCACGGAATGCGCGGCCTCCAGCAGTCCTACCTTGCAAACTTGAGGTAGGGCAAGGCCGGACAGTAGGACAGTTGTAGGCGCAAGTGTGCGAAAGGTCACGCAGCCTTCCCCATCAGCATGCCGGCAATGTGCAGGTGCGCTTCATGCAGGCGCTGATAGTAGGTATCGCGACTACACCCACAGTGGGTGTACTTCTGCGACAGGAAGCTTTCGTGGTTACAGTAGTGTTCACGCACGACGACCGACAGCTGCGGCGGCAAGTGCTTGTTGATGATGAGCTCGATATCGGCCGATTCATCCAACAGTACCCGACTGCCACGCGTGCCGCGTATCAGTTCCCCTTTACACTCCATCAGCATTGCAATCATGTTGCCGCCACTTGGCCCACCAGAGCCTTCCGGCACTGGCGAATGCAGATCCTGCGCCCAGAGCTTGAGCATTTCATCGATTCGCTTAATCAAAGCAAGGCTCCTCATCCCTTGCGCTATCAACCTGCAGCGCTGATGCATTGCCCCAATGATCCGGCTTCTTGTAGGCATATGGCCGAATACCACTTTTCGGCAACGGCGGCAGTCGCACCTTTCGCCATCCGAGTCGATGCATGATCGCCCCGACACGCATCTGCTCAGGTTTGCCCCAGTGGCCATAATCGAGCTTCAACGCACCAGCCAAAATATCTTCGCCGCTAGCTGTTGCGCCGATCTGAGATTCTTCCAACCACTTGACGACCGGACCTTCCCACTCATCTACGACAAAGCGCGATTCCTGCGCTTCGGCGAATAGTGGCGCCTCATCCCGATTGACCCACCAAATGTCACCGGACTGATAACAGAACATCGCTTCGGCCCAGAGCTGGTCGCGGACTTCGCGCAATTGTTCCAAATCGACCTTGGTACACGCGACAGGCCAGTAACGCCGGTTACCCGTGGCGTCTTTGAGATATTCGTCTTGGTTCGTCGTACCCACAAAAACACACTGGCGTGGCACGTCCATCGTTCTTCGGCCATAGCTCTCACGATAGGTGTCAGTCGAAGCAGAGAAAAACTGCTTCGCTTTGGTCGACTCAGCTTTGTTGAAACTATCCAACTCCCCCAGCTCAATGATCCACTTACCACGGATCGCCTGGAAGCCATCCTTATCGCCAAGGGCGAAAGGTGTATCCATAAACCAGGCACCGCCAAGCACAGACATTGCTGTTGATTTACCGGCACCCTGTGCCCCTTCGAGGATCATCACCGAGTCAGCCTTACAACCTGGCTGCATCACGCGCCCGACCGCTGACACCATCCAGCGCTTACCAACCTTCGAACTGTAGTCAGTTGCTTCAACGCCCATGATGTCAGTCAACCAGGTAGCCAACCGTGGAACACGGTCCCATTCCAGACCGTGGAGGTAATTGCGTACAGGATGGAAGGCATGATCATGGGCAACCACACTAACCGCTTCGATCACGCTGCTGGCCTTGACCCGAAGGTTGTACTGTTGTGCGAGCCACTTCATTACAAGCATGTCGTCGATATCTGCCCAGTCGCCGACACCGCCACCGTATGGGGCAGCACGTAACTTAACGATTTTTGAGCTGAACGCGCTGAAGCCGATTACTCCAGCCCAGCGCTCATCGTTGCCGAGTATTAATTCGACGTTCTGCATGTGCGCTATCAAAGATCCGTTTTCGGTTCGGGCCAATTGATCCTTCCACCCACCAGCTGCAGGAGGCCTGACCACCGACAGCACCTGACGGCGGACAGCCTCTAGGCCTTCTGCAATATGCAGGTCGTTGAAGTCGGTCCACTTGGTCTCGCGCTCACCGGAGAACACCGGGGCAACCACTTGACCACCGACGATCAGAGCGGCGTTGTTGGCCTTTTCTTCGCCAGGGTTCCAGGGATCGCCGTTGGTGCGCTTGGTCTTCCAGTCGTCGTCGCGACAGATGATCAGCGGGCAACCGGGGAAACGTTCGCGCATGGCCTTGGAAACCGACAGCAAGTTGCCCGCGTCAAAGGCGACGGCGACAGCGAGCGAAGTCGCCATGTGCAGGCTTGCACCCGTAGCATAACCCTCACACACCAGCACCGGCTCACCCGGTTCAGGGTGCGGGCCGATCAAGTGGAAAGCGCCTTCCTTCGACATACCGTAGGGCCAATACGCTTTGTCGCGCCCGGTGTCCTCTTGCTTCGCGGGGAAGATCACCTGCAGGCCGACGATCTGGTCGCGCACGTTGCACATGGGCACTAAAAATGCGCCTGTACGTGGCGCATAGCGAACCTTAAAGCCTACGATCTGCTTTCGATCCAGGTAGGCGCTCTTACCCTTTTCTGGCATGCGCTGGAACAATGCCGATGCACGATTGGCCGCTCGGCGGGACGCGTTAGCCGCGATTTCGGCAGCCTTGCGCCTTGCATCTTCCTGTCGAGCACGCATTACCTCGCGCTCTTCCGGGCTCATGCGCCCGGCCTTTACTTTGATTTTTTGGGTATCGCCAGATCGCCAATCACCAAAGCTACCGAATATCAGCGTTCCGTTCTTCTCGGTGCGATGTTCGTGGACAACATACCAGCCATTTTTCTCCTTGCCTTTATCCTGGGTGGTTTTGCAGCGAGTGAGCTTGCCGAAAACCAATGGCTGATCAGGCTCAAGGCCATAATCCCCGAACTGATTAATTACCTCATCGAGCATAACGGGAAGCCCTCACATCGTCTGCGGATTGGCATTCAACACAGTGAGTGCAACCGGGTTGTGCCAACCGACGAGCTTCCGGGATTGGCTCATCGCATTCATCACAGAACATCAACGAACTAAGGGGCATGGCGGAAAGCTGGGCTGCGCGAGCAGCCAAAGCCTGATCAAGTCGTTCCTGCACCAGGTCATTTGCAAAATCAGCAATATCAGCCACGTTCCACCCCACGAGTAGTCTGGTTGACATAACGGGCGCGGTTGTACATACCCAACAAACCCTGGATGCCGCGAAACACCAACTGGCGGATCTCAGCCAACTCACTGTCGTCAACCTTTCCGTCGCCAATATGCTTGGCCCAAGTTTCGGACAGGTCCGCTACCTGCCGGAAGAACTGTGCAATCCCGGTGGTAAGGGTTTCGGGCATGTCATTGGTGTACGACTCGGCCAGCTCCTGCCAGATCGTGTCGCCAACAAGGCCGTGCACAGCGTCGAGAATCCGACGGTCCTTGGTCAGTTCGAGGATCTCGCCAAATTCTTGGATATTGACCGTGTGCGAGGGGTGCGTAGGAGACAACTTGTGTTGCAGCGTTGTGGCATTGCGGCCGGTGGTGGCGGCGATTGCAGCGGCGCCACCCGGATAATCCCGTGCGGCGTGGTAAAGCGCTAATTCGAGCGTCAGGATTTCCCGCTGTGCTCGATCAACGCAACTCAGAGCAATTCGGCTCATGGCATTAATCCTTATAAGTTGCCAGTGCCGCGCGGCGTGCAGTGGTGTTACATTTGCCGCGTGGCTTGAAAGGGCCCAAACGCCGGCAAGATCCTCAAGATCGAAACCGGCACCGTGCCGAGGCGAGTGATCCGTCTCTCACCTCTGGCGCAACAGCTGCCCAATCTGTGGTGGAAAAGGCAGCAACCCAAGACATC
Source organism: Pseudomonas sp. ICMP 460 (assembly GCF_002723595.1). Lineage (NCBI taxonomy): Bacteria > Pseudomonadati > Pseudomonadota > Gammaproteobacteria > Pseudomonadales > Pseudomonadaceae > Pseudomonas > Pseudomonas sp. ICMP 460. The sequence continues at coordinate 39,558 of NZ_LKBR01000008.1, read as the reverse complement.
CGTGTCTTGGCAGCGCGATAAAGGGAGGTGGTTTGCATGTGGTGTGCCCTCCTACCTTAGTCGCGACCCGACAGCACTGTGGTGGTGTGTGCCGGGAGGAACTGGGCGGCCTTTGGGTCGCCTTTTTTCTATGCAACCCTATTCGTACAAGGACTCTCAACAATACCGAAATGCTCTAACACTTCAGCAAGGGACACAGCCCCTTCACTTTCACGCGCCAAAGACTTTATTAGCGATACGCTAGGATCCTTGCTCGCATATTTAACGTGAAGGCGAAGGTAGCTCACAGCAATGCTGCAACGGCCTGCATAAGCCTTGAGCGACTCAGGGTCCAAACGGTTGATGTAATCACGCAGTCTCATGTGGTGTACCTCCCAGAAGCAAATTTAACCATAAGGGTTAATTTTTGCAATACCTGAAAGGACATTCACCTGGAAGGTTAACCTTGCCAGAATCAAATCATGAAAATTTCTGACACTCGCCTACAAAATTTCCGCAGAGTCATAGCCGAGAAGAAGCTCCGCCTGACTGATATTGCCGAGCGCTTGGGAAAAGCTCCCGCTCAGGTCAGTGCCTTTGGAGGGAAAAATCCAACAAAAGGGATCGGGGACCAAATTGCCAGAGAACTTGAGAAAGCACTGGGCTTACACGACGGTTATCTCGACATGCCTTATGGGATTGGAGAGTTCAATAACGCTACGGTTTTGAGTCATACAGGTAGGAAGCTGCCAGTGATTGGCTCGATAGCAGCAGGCTCTTGGTGTGAAGCTCATGAAAGCTTCGATCCCCGAGACGCAGAGGAATGGATTGACGCACCAGGACCTGTTGGACCAAGGGCTTTTATTCTCAGAGTGGAAGGTATGAGCATGGAACCAAAATTTGTTGAGGGAGACATGATCGTTATTGACCCCTCACTCGAAGCGCTTCCAGGCCATTTTGTTGCTGCGAAAAGAACGAGGGATCAAGCAGCCACCTTGAAACAATTAAAGCAAGAAGGTGACGAGCAATATCTGTTTGCTGTGAATCCTGATTGGCCTGAACGAATTATTCGCATGACGGAAGAATGGTCAATATGTGGGAGAGCGCGCTGGAAAATATCTAATCTTTAACGCTCTTACACCAATCTGGCTAAAATCATTAAACACAACACTGGAAAACTTATGGAAGAGAATGACTTCGAACCCGAGGAGTTCGAAACAATTAATGACGAAGAGCTAGATCCATACTCAGGCTATGAGTATCGGGACTTTGAATTAGATCCTGACAAGCCGTTAGTTCTACTTCTTGGCAGCGTCGGAGGAGAAGGCTCACTAAACCTTCTAACGACGACAAAACGTCAATACAAAAAAAAGATGCTGAATTCAACTCCCGCAAACTGGGAAACCATACTGCATTTTTTCTTGCAATATGAGATAAACTCAGTAATTGTGAAAATTACTGACCCTGTCTTTCACTGTCTATACGACCAATCATACGATGATATTAAAATTGAGCTATTTTCACGAATAGCAAAATGCCGGCACATAGCTTTCGTTCAGGAACACACGCTTAAAAGATCAAATATGCCCGGTATAGAAATGGTCAATAGCCGCCTTCCTCAAGAAATGGCCCGCTACGCTCTGGAGTGGTTTGAGGAAATAGGCTTAGACATTACGCCATACAATCGCACAGCTGAAATGAATGTTCTATCTGAAAACTTTTTGGTAGAAACTGAAAAAAATCTAATTTTTCGTATGTACATTCCAAAGCGAAGAATTTGGTCTGAACAAACTGAGAAACTTCTGCAGCTGTTCAAGGACTATCTCGGCCGAGTATCTAACATAAAAACAAGGCTCGACCAACGTTCGACAGACGATGGTACCGTATATGAGTTCCATGGAGAAGAAGAACACTCAGAAAGCAGCATGCAGGAAAAGTTTAACGATTTCTCTTCACTAATGGACCTTTGCGCTAATGACATCACTGCTGCCGAAGCCTTATTGAAAAGCAGAGAAGTTAACGAACAAGAACTTAATTCGATACTGACCAAATTTTCAAAAGAAGCTAAAAGGCTAAAGCTGGACATCAAACATGAGGGCGAAACGAAGCTTCTAAGCCTTCGACACAGAATGGAATCCGAGCTAACTGACATAATCCATAGCCCACAAGAACAAGAATATATACAAGGCATTATAAACTCCATAGTCACACCCTTAATCAATTCAACATTGAAATCCCCACTAGGCACATCTTTCCCATCCGTACTAAATGGAATTCCACAAAATACCGGAGCTACCCATATTAGCTCCCAAGTCATTAATATTGCGAGTATCGCTATTTCTCAGGAAATCAGGGGAAATAAGCAGTTGACCGAAGAAGATTTAAAGCTCATCGAGTTAATTGAGCAATACGGCGGAAAATCTAAGACTCAACTGGAATCCGCGGTGCATGAGCTCGCAGATACCGGAATCCCGGAGCCAGAAAGACTCGGAGCTAAACAGAAGCTGAAGAGGTTTCTCTATGATGTAGGCTCAAAAGCCACTGATCTGGGTCTCGGCGTGCTTCAGACCTATATTGAGAAAAAGCTCGGACTCTAACCCCAAAGGTTGTTTTAGCTTGCAAAGTTAATCTCAAAGGTTAATATTTGCCTCACTCTCCCACCACAGAGCGAGGCAACACCATGCACACCACAGCCACCCTGCACGTCCACCCGGCCGCTGCTAACCCCTCCCGCATCTTCGAAATCCGCCGACTGGCACAAGCCTGCGGCTGCGCCTTCATCGCGTCCACACCTAAGCTGAAGCACCGCTCCGCGCCTGCCCCATTTGACCCAAACGGCGGAGGGCAAGCGGCATGAGCAAGTATAAACTCGACAACCGCACCCTTACCCTGCTCAAGGCCCAAGTCAGCCTGACCGAGACCTTCAACCACCTCTTGCGAGCCGAAACGCAGCGCGAGGCCCTGGCCTTCCGCCTGAATGTCGAGCGCCGAAAAGTCGACACGCACTTCACCATTGAGCTGGGCAGCGAACGTCACACACTGACCCTAGCCAACACCAAGAGGATGCACCTCAAGCTTGCGGACTTCATCGAGGAGATCGTCAATGGGCCAACCACCCCATCCGATCCATCGTCCCTGCCGCACGCAAACCGCTGCTACGGCGTATTCAGGACTGAACACAAACAGCAGGTATTCAACCTGGTGCAAACCGGCGGCGCTCTCAGTCTCGATATGGGCTTCGAGCAACCGATCAACTTGGCAATCCACCGCAGCAAAACCCGCGCAGGCATCACCACCATCATAAGCATCGGCGTCAGAAAGCCGCGCACCAAGTGCTTCACGGTGTACGGCAGTGACGTGGAGATCTACTCCATGGTGGCCGAATCCATCACCCACCTGGCTGCCGTGGCGACACCCGCCGCGCATGCAGCCTAGGAGGCCGAGATGGAACGCAACCTCGAACAAGCCGCCAAGTACTTCGGACTTACACGCCACAAGTTGATCGCCCTGATGCGCGAGAAACGCCTGCTTAATGACCGCCGCCTTCCAGCCTTCCCCATTCGAGATCGCGAGTACCTGCGCATCAAGAACGGCAACTGGTACCACGAGACTGCGGGAATGCAATACAGCCAGTCGACCAAGGTCAGGCAAGCCGGCATGCCCTGGTTGGCCGAGCAACTAGGGCTCGAACTGCCAGCCATCCCGGCAGACAACCGTGACGTGGCCTAGGGAGTACGCCCGCCAGATCGTCGCCATGCGCACACGCGAGGAGCGCAACGCCGCGCTCCTCGAAGTGCCGGAGCATCTACGGGAGCTGACTAAACGCCATTGCCTGAATGCCTGGAATCATCCTCAACGGAGGAAACCCAATGACTGCACACGCTGACCAGCAGCCACTGCGGCTGCTGCCCGCACCAGATCCGGCAACAGTCGAACTGCTGTACCGGACCTTCGGTGACGTTCTGATTCCTGTGGAAAAGCTGCGCGAACGGTACTTCCGGAACCTCAACGAAGGATCTTTTGCCGACGCAATTGCAACAGGCCGAATTCAACTGCCCGTGACAACGCTGGTCAACAGCCGCAAGGCGCCGAAGTACGCTCATATCAAGCATGTGGCCTCGCTAATCGACATTCGCGCCTACAAGGCGGATGAAGATATGCCGCGACCAGAAGCCGTCGACGACGAGGTCGTGACATGTCACTGCTAGACCAATGCCGACACTGCGATACACCTTTGTCTGCCGAAGAACAGGGCAGCCGACTGTGTGATGAGTGCAGCTACTTTGCCGCCGACTATCAGCGCTACGACGCCCTCCGAGAGGAGGGTTACATGCCCTATCAGGCCAAGCTGATGTGTGGCCTGGCAGATCCACCAGATCCAGACGACGAATAACACACCAATTGGCTGCCACCACCAGCCAACACACCACCAGGAGCACACCACATGACTGCAATTCAAATCTGCGCGTTGATCAGCATCATTTTCGCAGCCGCGATCCTCTATTGGGTCGGCTATCGAGGGGGCTTGATTGATGGTCGCATCGAAGGCATCGATGAAGGCAAGGCTAATCAGCAATCTGATAGCTCGGGCGCCATCCGGGACCTGGAGCTATTGCTTGAGCAAGCCCAGACTCACCACAAGCAACTGTTAGCCCACTACAAGCGGGCACTGGATGCGTCGAAGCTGGGGGAGCCAGCTCGCCAAACTCTATTGGATATCGCCGAAAAGCTACGTATCGCAGCCGAGACATTCAGCGCGTTTCGCACTGGCAAAAAGCTCGAGCGCGACTCACTTACCCTCCGCGACCAAGCGCTCGCCATGGCAGCTTTGCTGGACCCAGCAGCACCAGAAATGGCCGCGACTGAAGTGAATAATTCGACCACTGAGGCCCAGACTCGCCGACTAGTGATCGGAGAAAGCCCGAAGATAAAAATGTGTCCGAAAGAGGCCGAAAAAGCGGCTCTTTATTTTCGATCAACCCACCAGGATGCCGTCGCCCAACAAAAAAAAGCTTGTGGCGGTGACGTATGAGCCAGGCCATTCCGATGCTGCGCCTAACGCCCCAGGCCGCCGGCACACTGCAACAGCAACATGCAAAGGCCACCAAGGATCTTCGCGCCCTGACCCGCTACAGCAAAGAGTTCGTCCGCCAGTTGAAAGCACTGATCGGCTACGAAGCTCTGCGCCAATTGCACAAGGCAACCGACAACGCCTTGCTGCTGGCCGACCTGGTGAGGGAAGCCGCATGAACTGGATCCTCACCTCCACCGGCAAACGCTTCGACTTGTTCGAGCCTGACGCCGACATGATCGACCCACGGGACATCTCGCACTCGCTCGCACACCTATGCCGCTTCAACGGCCACACCCGCGAGTTCTACAGCGTGGCCCAACACAGCTGCATCGTCGCCGAGCTGGTGCCGGAAGAACACAAGTTGGCGGCCCTGCTCCACGATGCGACCGAGGCGTACTTGGGCGATATGACCCGGCCACTCAAAAAGTGGATGCCCGACTATCGAGGATTTGAGGACGTTATCTGGATGCGCGTTTGCGAGCGCTTTGACCTAGCCGTCGAACTCCCCGCCTGCGTGCACCAGGCCGACCTGATTGCACTGGCGACGGAACGCCGCGACCTCATGCCAACCAATCCGGCTATCTGGGATTGCTTGGTTGACATCGACCCCATGGTTGAAATCATCCGCCCATGGCCCGCCGCAGAAGCCCGACTCACCTACCACCAGCGGCTGATGGACCAACTCGCTATCGAACACCGGAGGAAAGCGGCATGAAGAACCACCAGGACAACGCCAACGCCCTGCCCGCTTTGCTCCGCGCTACAGGTGGCGTCCACACGCTAGAAACAAACAGTCTCTGCTGCGCAGCAGCAGGCATTATTGCTTCTTCCAGCGCCACTGCCGAGGCACTTATACCCCACGAAAAGCTGCGCGGGGCAGCGCTCGCTGATGCAACGCTAAACGCTCAGAAACGCCCGCTCGCGCAGCCTGCCGTGGGGTATAACCACCCAATTGCATCAGCCGTCAAAACCCAGTTCGGTCTCGACTTTTCAGGCGAGATCCGCGTCGATCTCTTCGCTGGCGGCGGCGGCGCAACCATGGGCCAGGAGATGGGCACCGGCATGCCGGTCGACATCGCCATCAACCACAACCCCGACGCCATCAGCATGCACAAGCGCAACCACCCGAGCGCCGAACACTACATCACCGACGTCTACGACGTGTGTCCCCGCCTAGCAACTCGCGGCCGTCCAGTAGCGCATCTGCACGCTAGCCCTGAATGCACCCACCACAGCCTTGCTGCTGGCGGTCAGGCGCGCAGCACCACCAGCCGTTCGCAGTCATGGGTCATCCAGAAATGGGGAGGCCAGGTCAGCCCCCGCATGATCACGATGGAAAACGTCGTGCAGATCCTGCAATGGGGACCGCTGATCGCGAAGCGCTGCAGCAAGACTGGTCGAGTGGTACGCCGTGACATGACTGTCGCGGCTGCTGGCGAGCGGGTACCGGTACAAGAACAGTACCTGGTGCCCGATCCAAAACGGAAAGGACAAACCTGGCGCCGCTTCGAAAACAACCTGCGGTCTATGGGCTACGACCTGATGTACGGCAAACTAAAAGCCTGCGACTTTGGCGCCGCCACTACCCGTGAGCGCTTGTTCCTGATTGCTCGCCGTGACGACCAGCCACTGCGCTGGCCTGATCCGACGCACTTCAAGAACCCAGCCAAGGGACAGTCAGCCTACCGCACCGCCGCCAGCTGTATCGATTGGTCTATTCCATGTCCGAGCATTTTCCTCACCAAGGAAGAAGGCCGTGCTGCAGGTGTAAAACGACCACTGGTGAACAACACCATGGAGCGCCTGCGCAAAGGTGCCAAACGCTACGTCATTGAGCACAAAAAACCGTTCATTGTCAGCGTCAACCATAGCGGCAACGACATGGCGCGTTGCCAATCCGTTGACGATCCCACAAAGACCATCACCGGTGCGCATGGGTTTGCTCTTGTCACCCCGCAGCTCGCGCCCTTCATCACCGAACACGCCAATGGCAGCAGCCAGCGCAACATGCCAGGTGATGATCCTCTACGCACCATCTGCAGCGGCGTGAAGGGCGGACACTTCGCCCTTGCCGTCGCATACGTCGCCCAGCACAACGGCGGATACAACGTGACTCCTGGGCACCACCCGAAGCAACCGCTGACGGCGATCACCACTACGGGCAGCCAGCAGCAGATCGTCACTGCGCACCTGTCGACGCTTCGTAGGAACTGCGTCGGCCGAGCCATGGACGAACTGGTGCCGACTATCGCGGCCGGTACCGAGCATCACGCCCTGGTCGAGTACAAGCTCGCGCCAGAGGTCGAGGCCGGAGCCATGCGTGTAGCAGCCTTCCTTATGGGCTACTACGGCAGCGACAACACCTACGACCTGCGTGACCCAGCCGCGACCGTCACCACGCGGGACCGCTTGGCACTGGTCACCGTTACGATCAAGGGCACGCCGTATGTGATCGTCGATATCGGCATGCGCATGCTTACACCTCGCGAGCTTTACCGTGCACAGGGCTTTCCAGACAACTACGTGATCGACCGTGGACACGATGGCCGAAAATTCAGCAACAAGACACAGGTGCTGATGGTGGGCAACTCGGTTTCACCGTGGCCGATGATGGCGCTGATCAGTGCCAACAAGGACATGGATAAACGTGAGCTGATGGGAGAAGCAGCATGAGCCTACCCCGCTGGGTAATGATCAGTCGCGCCTCTGAACTCACTGGCTACAGCGAAGACGCTATCCGCCACAAGGTGAAGAACGGCACCTGGGCCCAAGGTCGTGTCTGGCGCAAAACGCCGGACGGCCGCATTGCAATCAACATGACGGAGTATGACAAGTGGGCCGAGAGCGCACCTCAGGAAGCGGCCTAGAAACCGAGCTCGCAAAGCAGAAGGGGATTGAGATACACGGCGGCAACCTGCGCGTCGTGTTCATGTGGCGGCGTATACGCTGCCGCGAATCCCTCGGCCTTCCGATCACCAAAGCCAATATCAAACACGCCGCCCTATTAAGGGCGGCAATTCTTCATGAGATCAAAACCGGCCACTTTGACTATGGCCGGCACTTTCCTAACTCAAAGCACGCTACCAACTACAGCAGCGCCAAGGACGAAAGGCTTGGGGCATTGCTGGAGCGATATAAGCCACTGAAGGCGGTGGATATCACTCCAATGACGGAAGAGAAGTACGGTTACGCCTTAGACATCTGCACGGCGCTGGTCGGTATTGATCGTCTTGCAAGCGTTTTGTTGCCTGAAGACATTCAGTTACTGAGGACACTGTTGATTGCAGACCGAGCGCCATCAACCGTCAATCACTACCTGGCAACGTTCGCCGGTTTCTTAGGCTGGTGCGAGAGCAATGGTTATTGTCGCTCGGGATTATCAGAGGCGTGTAATCGGTTCGCAATGCAAGGCCAAGAGCCAGATCCGCTAACCCGTGCCGAATTCCAGCTGCTGGTGGATAAGGGATGCCTTCACCCCCAAGACTCTGCGGCGATCACTTTAGCTGTGTATACCGGGATGCGACCAGGCGAACTATGTGCGTTGGCCGTTGAAGACATAGACCTGGAGGGTGGGCAAATCAGAATTACTCGAGCCATAACAGCGAGAGGTACATTTAAAGTACCAAAAACCGGGAAGGCACGCTCAGTACTACTAATGCCTCCAGCTATTGAAGCATGCCGAGTTCTAATGTCGCTAGTCAAAGGCCACAACCAGCAAACAATTAAGGTATTCCAGAACAGATACGAAAGCCGACAGGAAAAAGTAACCCCACTGCTTTCTCCGACTACCCAAGCACGTAAAAAAAATATCAACTTTTGGTACGTACCAACTGCATGGAATACAAAATGGTCTGCCATACAAAAAAGATCAGGAATACGCCCACGCCGACCATATCAAACACGGCACACCTTCGCTTGCTGGTGCCTAACAGCGAGAGGCAATATCGCTTTTATTTCAAAGCAACTGGGCCACAAGGACTTCTCAATGCTGGTAGAGGTCTATGCAAAATGGATGGAGGATGAATCCTCAAAAGAATTAGAGCGGATTTGGAGGGAAATAAATAATCAGTCGAACTGTTGATCATAACCAGCTCGACTTGCAGCGATTAGCTAAGCACTCCCTTATCGCGTACCCTATCGAGCAGCTGTTCACCAAATATGACGGCGTCTGAATACACAATAGGCGTCGAGTCATATAGTGCTGAACAAGCTGCAACTTCCTCAGGACGGTACCTAAAAGCACTACTCGCAATCTTCCTTAATTCTGCTACATGATCAGCAAGTTCCGGCTTTTTCGAAAGCTCAGCCAAAACCATTTCTTGCCACTCTTCATCCTCTGGGCGTTTTTGCCAAGTGCTTTCACAAATCACGGGGTACAATTGAGATGCAAAAACGCTCATAAGGAAAGTGGCACACGTAAGCCCTGACCCTGGGCTTCGATTCGAGACTGAGCCCTCCCCATCAAAAAAAGTAGAAAAGCTATCCGAACCAATGCCGTAAGGAACGTTGAAACGATTTTTTCGCCAAATCGTCTTAACAAAACTTACAATATCTTCCGCTTGCTCATCTAGAAAATTCTGACACTCATACGCCACAAACTTCCCAAATCTATCAACGTACTCAGATGTTGAGTTATTAGAAAGCCGCATATGCCAGGCAAGATGAATCAATTCTGGTTCTTGCCCATCCTTTAAAAAAAAGCCCACATGACGCTGCGCTTCACTCCCAGAAATCAAAACCGCCAGCTTCCCGCCGGAATATTCCATTACATTCAGCATCGCCCAATCCCGTATCAGTCTAGACCTTTCAACAATTTATGAGCGTTTGGATTGTCTTTAAGACTAAGCCTGACTCGACCTTCAAACAGCTTCCAAAAGGTAAGATGTTTACGAGCACGAGAGGTGGCCCTTAAAAAACTCACAGAAAGACTATGATCAACCAATTCAGAAGATGCTAAAAGCAACATATGATCAATCATTAGGACATCTCTTTCCTCAAACGCATCTTCGAGAAAGTCATACATAAAATCTAAAGCTCGCCTACGAGACTCAGATGCCTCAAAAACTCTCATCTTATAAAGATTAAGCTGAGCTCTTACATCATAAGCATCCACACCTACAGAAAAACCATCTTGTGCGTAGTAGTGAGGAAAAAACTCATACATAGCACTAGCGCGCACAGATCTCCTAACAAAACCACGTGCACAATTAACCCTTGGAAGATCTATATTTCTGATCCCAACATAATCCCCGACAAACGCAACCTCTGCATCTCTTGTTGACTTCCGAACCTTACTTATATCCGGATAGTGCTCACAGACTTTCTGTACCAAGCTAGAGCAAACCGCAGTCAAGCCACGACTATATGTATCTAACGAATATGATATTTTTTGGACGTAAGCAGAGGTTTCGGCCGATTCATGAGCGGCCGGAAAAAAAACTTTAAGAGCGCCATCTACCACAGATGAATTAATCACTGGATTAATCATAATGCACCATTGTGAGTCAGGGCAAAAACTCTATGCTCCAAGTCAGTCAACACTCCAGCCACACTTACTCGATCCGAAACCACAACTTGATCCACAGTATTAATATCAAACTCCAACCGGACAGCATGAACAATTTCGCCCTCTGATGCTAAGCCATTCTCGGTAAACTGCAAGGTTCTTACCTCCACACTTGACCACTTACTCAGCTCATTAATAGATATGCCATCAGCTGAAACCTTCTTCCTATTCACCTGCAGGAAAAAATTAGACATGTCACTCTCAAATTTAACAAACGGCAAGAAATCTTTTAATTTTCCATAACCTTCTGCGACACTATTAACGGGCAACAATAAAACCCCCGCAATGGCATAGCGTATAGCACCCACTTTACCAAAGCGCTCATACAAAGAACTAAAAACTTCTAGAACATCTGGCAACGACCCAGCATTTGGTAGTGGACCATCTTGCTGAGAAAAATTATATACAACATCAATGCGACCATGTTGCTTAGAGACAGAAAGATTGCCATTCAGCCAAGGCCCCTCTTCAGTCCGCACGCCTGTTCCGCGCTTCTCAGTAACAGACTCAGGTTCGCTCGAAGTCAAACTAGACCAATTAAGTCCCTCCCCTTCCACGTCCGAAGACATATTTAAAAAAGAGAATCTCAATACCTCTATTTGCCAAGGTAGCATTGCCATAATATTGCCCGACTCATTCATTGGGTTGTTGATACCAGTACTTCCTCTTACTGGTTCCCTAGCACATAAAGCAAAGGGCTTCCTAACCTTAGCAGGTCCTTGACAGGGCAGGGTAGTGTCATAATGACACCATTGCAAGATTGTCGCTAGGAATCATCAGATGAACCCAGCGCTAACCATGAATCCCAGCAGCACATCCGCAACAGCTCCGCTCGCTACGTACATCCGACATGTTAGGCTTCCATTCATTACGTTAATGACACCAGGAATGAACGAATACCTTCCATATTCGCCCTTAGCGGATTCTGATTTGCCCCTTTTTTGCCCCATCCACAACGAAAGAACGCCCTAAGACACTGATGAATAAAGCAATTCCAGACCTAACCTCCCACACGCCGATGATGCAGCAGTACTGGCGCCTGAAAAACCAGCACCCTGATCAGTTGATGTTCTATCGCATGGGCGATTTCTACGAGATCTTCTATGAAGATGCGAAGAAGGCTGCCAAGTTGCTGGACATCACCTTGACCGCGCGCGGGCAGTCGGCGGGGCAGTCGATTCCGATGTGTGGGATTCCTTACCATTCGTTGGAAGGCTACTTGGTCAAGCTGGTGAAGCTGGGCGAGTCGGTGGTGATTTGTGAGCAGATAGGCGACCCGGCGACGAGCAAGGGGCCGGTGGAGCGCCAGGTGGTGCGCATTATTACGCCGGGCACGGTGAGTGATGAGGCGTTGCTGGATGAGCGCCGCGATAACCTGATCGCCGCGGTGTTGGGTGATGAGCGTTTGTTTGGCCTTTCGGTGCTGGACATCACCAGTGGCAATTTCAGTGTGGTGGAGATCAAGGGCTGGGAGAGTCTGCTGGCGGAGCTGGAGCGCATCAATCCGGTGGAGTTGTTGATTCCGGATGATTGGCCGAAGGATTTGCCGGCAGAAAAACGTCGTGGGGCCAAGCGTCGCGCGCCGTGGGATTTTGAGCGTGATTCGGCGCTGAAAAGCCTGTGCCAGCAATTCTCGGTGCAGGACCTTAAAGGCTTCGGTTGCGAGACGCTGACCCTGGCCATCGGCGCTGCCGGGTGCCTGCTCAGTTATGCCAAGGAAACCCAGCGCACCGCGTTGCCGCATTTGCGCAGCCTGCGCCATGACCGCCTGGACGACACGGTGGTGCTGGATGGCGCCAGCCGGCGCAACCTGGAACTGGATACCAACCTGGCCGGCGGGCGCGACAACACCTTGCAGTCGGTGGTCGACCGTTGCCAGACCGCGATGGGCAGCCGTTTGCTGACCCGTTGGCTGAACCGTCCGCTGCGTGACTTGGCGGTGCTGCAAGCGCGGCAGTCTTCTATTACCTGTTTGCTCGACGGCTATCGCTTTGAAAAGCTGCAGCCGCAACTGAAAGAAATCGGCGATATCGAGCGGATTCTGGCGCGGATCGGCCTGCGTAACGCGCGCCCTCGTGACCTGGCGCGCCTGCGCGATGCACTCGGCGCCCTGCCGCAATTGCAAGTGGCGATGACCGAGCTGCACACGCCGCACCTGCAACAACTGGCCGTGACGGCCGGCACCTACCCGGACCTCGCGGCGCTGCTGGCGAAAGCCATCATCGACAACCCGCCGGCGATCATCCGTGACGGCGGCGTGCTTAAAACCGGTTACGACACTGAGCTGGACGAGTTGCAGTCGCTGAGCGAAAACGCCGGGCAGTTCCTGATTGACCTGGAAGCCCGCGAAAAAGCCCGCACCGGCCTGGCCAACTTGAAGGTCGGTTACAACCGTGTGCACGGCTACTTTATCGAGTTGCCGAGCAAGCAGGCCGAGCAGGCGCCGATCGACTATCAGCGGCGCCAAACCCTCAAAGGCGCCGAGCGGTTTATCACGCCGGAGCTGAAGGAATTCGAAGACAAGGCGCTGTCGGCCAAGAGCCGCGCGCTGGCCCGCGAAAAAATGCTCTATGAAGCCTTGCTTGAAGACCTGATCGGCAAGCTGGCGCCGCTTCAAGACACGGCCGCCGCCTTGGCGGAACTGGACGTATTGAGCAACCTCGCCGAGCGCGCGCTGAACCTTGACTTGAACTGCCCGCGGTTTGTCAGCGAGCCGTGCATGCGCATCGTGCAGGGGCGCCATCCGGTGGTGGAGCAGGTGTTGACCACGCCGTTCGTCGCCAACGACCTGTCGCTGGATGATGACACCCGCATGCTGGTGATCACCGGTCCGAACATGGGCGGTAAATCCACCTACATGCGCCAGACCGCGTTGATCGTGTTGCTGGCGCACATCGGCAGCTTTGTGCCGGCGGCCAGTTGCGAGTTGTCGTTGGTCGACCGTATTTTCACGCGGATCGGCTCCAGCGATGACCTGGCCGGTGGCCGTTCGACCTTTATGGTGGAAATGAGCGAAACCGCCAACATCCTGCACAACGCCACCGAGCGCAGTTTGGTGCTGATGGACGAAGTGGGTCGCGGCACCAGCACCTTCGACGGCCTGTCTTTGGCGTGGGCGGCGGCCGAACGCTTGGCGCACTTGCGCGCCTATACACTGTTCGCCACGCACTATTTTGAACTGACGGTATTGCCCGAAAGCGAGCCGCTGGTGGCTAACGTGCATCTTAATGCCACCGAACACAACGAGCGCATCGTATTCCTGCACCACGTGCTGCCGGGGCCGGCGAGCCAGAGTTATGGCCTGGCCGTGGCGCAGTTGGCCGGCGTGCCAAACGATGTGATCACCCGCGCCCGCGAGCACCTGAGCCGCCTGGAAACCACGGCGCTGCCCCACGAAACCGTGGTCGCCAGCCCAGCCAAAGGCAAAAACAAACCCAGCGCGCCACACCAGAGTGATATGTTCGCCAGCTTGCCGCATCCGGTGCTTGATGAGTTGGCAAAACTTGACCTGGACGACATGACCCCGCGTAAAGCATTGGAAATGCTCTATGCACTGAAGACACGGGTCTAACGCAGACGCTTGCAAGCTGATAGAATCTCGCGCGGTTTGGGATGCTGCGGGCTTTTAGCCTGGTCCGCAGACTATCGCTCTCAAACCTCGCGAGCCCCGCCGATAAGGGGTTTCGCTGCCGCCGCCTGAGGAGAAAATTAGAAATGACCTTCGTCGTCACCGACAACTGCATCAAGTGCAAGTACACCGACTGCGTAGAAGTGTGTCCGGTGGACTGCTTCTACGAAGGCCCGAATTTCCTGGTTATCCACCCGGATGAGTGCATCGACTGCGCCCTGTGTGAGCCAGAATGCCCGGCCGTCGCTATTTTCTCCGAGGACGAAGTCCCGGCAGAGATGCAGGAATTTATTCAGCTGAACGTCGAGTTGGCGGAAATCTGGCCGAATATCACGGAGAAGAAAGATTCGCTGCCGGATGCGGCCGAATTTGATGGCGTGAAAGGCAAGATCAAAGACCTCATACGCTAACAGCGTCGACGCCCTCGAAAAGGCCCCTTGCGGGCCTTTTTGCGTTTGTGCGTGGCGGGTTTCACTTTTCTACAGGCGAAAAAAAGGGGCGGTATGACCCGCCCACATTTTCTCCATAGTCCCTTTGATCCTTTTCATCATCCTGATGAATCGCATCCCGCGATGTTCCCTCGAACCATCGTTCCTTGATGGCCGTGTCAATCCGTGGACACAGGGCTGATATTAGAGAGTTCCAAAGGAAGTTCAACGGGATCCAAACCTCTGGCTGACACGCTTGGCCGGTGAGCGACACATAAATAATTGTTATATTTCAAATAGATAGAAAAATCTCTCGACGTTTTGAGTCGCACACACCCGGTAAAAAAACCGAACACTTACGCAGAAGTAAGTGAATGCTTACGCGCACAACTGCGTAAAAGCAGCATCGGCACCCATTGAGCATTTTTCAGGCAATAAAAACCCCCCTTATCGGGGGGCAATATTATCTGTGGCGAGCGGGCTTGCTCGCGTTGGAGTGCGCAGCAGTCCTGTTCTTTACCGCTAAGAGCGGCGCCGCTACGCGGCCCAACGCGAGCAAGCCCGCTCGCCACAGGGCCGCTCGCCACAGGGATGGATCAGTCGTCGCTGACTGTGATCGTCGGCATCGCAGGCGCAGCCGCTTCTTGCAGGACGATTCGCGCGCCCACATGGCGCGCCAGTTCCTGGTAGATCATCGCGATCGGCCCACTGGGCTCGGCCGCCACGGTGGGCTTGCCGCCATCGGCCTGCTCACGTATCTCCATCGCCAATGGCAACGAGGCGAGCAATTCGACGCCGTACTGGGTCGCCAGCTTCTCGCCACCGCCCTCGCCAAACAGATGCTCGGCGTGGCCGCAATTGGAGCAGATGTGCACCGCCATGTTTTCCACGACGCCCAACACCGGGATGTTGACCTTGCGGAACATCTCTACGCCTTTTTTCGCGTCAAGCAACGCCAGGTCCTGCGGCGTGGTGACGATGACGGAGCCGGCCACCGGGACTTTCTGCGCCAGCGTCAGTTGGATGTCACCGGTGCCGGGCGGCATGTCGATCACCAAGTAGTCGAGGTCGCCCCAGGCGGTTTGGGTAACCAGTTGCAGCAACGCGCCGGAGACCATCGGCCCGCGCCAGACCATCGGTGTGTTGTCATCGGTGAGGAAGGCCATGGACATGACTTCGACACCCATCGACTCAATCGGCACGAACCACTTCTGGTCCTTGACCTTGGGCCGCGTGCCTTCGGCGATGCCGAACATCACGCCCTGGCTGGGGCCGTAAATGTCGGCGTCGAGAATACCCACGCGCGCACCTTCACGGGCCAGCGCCAGCGCCAGGTTGGCGGCGGTGGTGGATTTGCCCACGCCGCCCTTGCCGGACGCCACGGCGACCACGTTCTTGACGTTGGCCAAGCCCGGGATTTGCGCCTGGGCCTTGTGCGCGGCGATCACGCACTGAATGTCGACCTTGGCCGAACGCACACCGTCCAAGCCTTCAATGGCCATTTGCAGCATCTGCGCCCAACCGCTCTTGAACAGGCCGGCGGCATAGCCCAGTTGCAACTGGACCGAGACCTGATCCCCGTGAATCTCGATGGCGCGCACGCAACCGGCAGTGACCGGGTCCTGGTTCAAATAGGGGTCGGTGTATTGGCGAAGAACGGCTTCCACCGCTGCGCGAGTGACGGCGCTCATGGGCTACTCCCGAAAAAAGACTGACTGAAACAGGCGGCTATCCTAACCGTTCCAGGCGCCCAGCGGCATGCTTTCGACGGCGCGCACGCTGCTGAAACAACGCCACGGGGTGAAATATATTTGCTGGCGCTTTATAGTGGCCGACCTCCGTTTCATCAAGTAGCCGAGCCCCATGTCCGAGCCACGCAAGATCCTCGTCACCAGCGCCCTGCCCTATGCCAATGGTTCTATCCATCTTGGCCATATGCTTGAGTACATCCAGACCGATATGTGGGTGCGCTTCCAGAAGCATCGCGGCAACCAATGCATTTATGTCTGCGCGGACGACGCCCACGGTTCGGCCATCATGTTGCGCGCCGAAAAGGAAGGCATCACCCCGGAACAACTGATCGCCAATGTGCAGGCTGAACACAGCGCCGACTTTGCCGAGTTCCTGGTCGATTTCGACAATTTCCACTCGACTCATTCCGAAGAAAACCGCGAGCTGTCGAGCCAGATCTACAAGCGCCTGCGCGACGCCGGGCACATTGATACGCGCTCGATTACGCAGTATTTCGACCCGGAAAAGAAAATGTTCCTGGCCGACCGCTTCATCAAGGGCACCTGCCCTAAATGCGGCACCGAAGACCAGTACGGCGATAACTGCGAGAAGTGCGGTGCGACTTACGCGCCCACCGACCTGAAAGACCCGAAGTCGGCCATCTCCGGCGCCACGCCGGTGCTTAAAGACTCGCAGCACTTCTTCTTCAAGCTCCCGGATTTTCAGCAGATGCTGCAAACCTGGACCCGCAGCGGCACGCTGCAGGACGCCGTGGCCAACAAGATCGCCGAATGGCTCGACGCCGGCCTGCAGCAGTGGGACATCTCCCGCGATGCGCCGTACTTCGGTTTCGAGATCCCCGACCAGCCGGGCAAGTATTTCTATGTGTGGCTGGACGCGCCGATTGGCTACATGGCCAGCTTCAAGAACCTGTGTGACCGCACGCCGTCGCTGGATTTCGACGCGTACTGGGCCAAGGATTCAACCGCCGAGCTGTACCACTTCATCGGCAAAGACATCGTTAACTTCCACGCGCTGTTCTGGCCCGCGATGCTTGAAGGTTCGGGCTACCGCAAGCCGACCGGCATCGCCGTGCACGGCTACCTGACGGTCAATGGCCAGAAGATGTCCAAGTCGCGCGGCACCTTTATCAAGGCGCGCACCTACCTGGACCACCTGTCGCCGGAATACCTGCGCTACTACTACGCCTCCAAGCTGGGCCGTGGCGTCGATGACCTCGACCTGAACCTGGAAGACTTCGTACAGAAGGTCAACTCGGACCTGGTCGGTAAAGTGGTCAACATCGCCAGCCGCTGCGCCGGTTTTATCCACAAGGGCAATGCCGGTGTATTGGTGGCCGAGAACGCCGCGCCGGAACTGACCGACGCGTTCCTGGCGGCCGCGCCAAGCATTGCCGACGCGTATGAAGCGCGCGATTTTGCCCGTGCGATGCGCGAGATCATGGGCCTGGCCGACCGCGCCAACGCCTGGATCGCCGACAAGGCGCCGTGGTCGCTGAACAAGCAGGAAGGCAAGCAGGCTGAAGTGCAGGCGATCTGCGCCACGGGCATCAACCTGTTCCGCCAACTGGTGATCTTCCTCAAGCCGGTATTGCCGTTGCTGGCCGCCGATGCCGAGGCGTTCCTCAACGTCGCGCCGCTGACCTGGAATGACCACGCCAGCTTGCTCGGCAACCATCAACTGAACGCGTTCAAGCCGCTGATGACGCGTATCGACCCGGTCAACGTGCAGGCGATGACCGACGCTTCGAAAGAAGACCTGATCGCCAGCCAGACCGACACCGGCGAGCCCGCGCCTGCCGGCAACGGCGAACTGGCCAAGGACCCGCTGTCCCCCGAGATCGACTTCGACGCCTTTGCTGCCGTGGACCTGCGCGTTGCGCTGATCATCAAGGCCGAAGCCGTGGAAGGCGCCGACAAACTGCTGCGCCTGACGCTGGACATCGGCGACGAGCAACGCAACGTGTTTTCCGGGATCAAGAGTGCTTATCCGGACCCGTCCAAGCTCGATGGTCGCCTGACCATGATGATCGCCAACCTCAAGCCACGGAAAATGAAGTTCGGCATTTCCGAAGGCATGGTGATGGCGGCCGGCCCCGGCGGTGAGGAAATCTACCTGCTGAGCCCGGACAGCGGCGCCAAGCCAGGGCAACGTATCAAGTAAGGCTCAAGGCCCGCGGTAAGCGGGCCTGTTTTATGAAGCGCGCGTGATTTATCGCGAGCGGCTCACCTGTACAAGCGTTATGTATTCAACCGGCATGCCCATGAACCTGATTCAACGTATCGACGCGCTGCTGCCGCAGACCCAATGCGGCAAATGCGGGCACCCAGGCTGCAAGCCTTACGCCGAAGGCATCGCCGCCGGTGAGGCGATCAACAAGTGCCCGCCGGGTGGGCAGGAAACCATCGAGGGCCTTGCGCAATTGCTGCGTGTGCCGGTGTTGGAACTCGATACCCGCCGTGGCGAAGCCCCAGCCGTTGTCGCCTATATACGTGAGGCCGAATGCATCGGCTGCACCAAATGCATCCAGGCCTGCCCGGTGGATGCGATCGTCGGCGCCGCCAAGTTGATGCACACCGTGATCGTTGATGAGTGCACCGGCTGCGACCTGTGCGTTGCGCCCTGCCCTGTCGATTGCATTGAGATGCGCCCGGCGGCCAGCGTGCTGCCGATTGTCGGCGGCATGGCGGCCAACGACCATGAACGCCATGAACGTGGCCTCAAACGTGACCGGGCGCGGCGACGCTACGAACAACGCAACGCGCGCTTGCAACGCGAAGAAGCCCACACACTCGCCGAGCGCCTCGCGCGGGCCAAGCGTTCGGCGCCGGTTGCGCCGGTGCAGGCCAACACAGCGCAGGCGGCCAGGGATGCTGCGGTCAAAAAAGCCAAAATCAGCGTGGCGATGAGCCGTGCCCAGTTACACAAATCGTTGAAGGCGTTTGGTCACCCGCCGACCTTTGAGCAACAGTCGCAATTGAGTGTGCTGCAGCAGCAATTCGAAGCGGCTGAGCAGGCACTGAATGCACTGGAAGTGAACAGCCCGCCACCGGCGTCGACGACGACGACCAAAGGCCCCGATCTCAAGCGCGCGAAAATCCAGCTGGCGTATGCCCGGGCGAATGTCGGCAAGTTGCAACGCCAGCCGGGCGTCAGCGCGGATGAACTGCAGGCCGCACAACGCACGCTGGAAGACGCGCAGCGTCAGGTCGACGCTCACCTCAGTGCATGAGCCGCACCAGGCAATGCAGGCTGCCGGGTAGCGTGGTGATGGTTTATCCTGCCGGGTTATTGCTGGCAGGCTCCCCTGCCTGTGCACACTTTTCACAATCACGTTGACTGTCTGCAAGGAACTACCTGCCCGATGAACGCCGCAAAACGCCTGGAAATCTTCCGCAGGCTTCACGAAGACAATCCGGAACCTAAAACCGAACTGGCCTATTCCTCGCCGTTCGAGTTGCTGATTGCGGTGATTCTGTCGGCGCAATCCACGGACGTTGGCGTGAACAAGGCCACCGCAAAACTGTACCCGGTAGCCAATACACCGGAGGCGATTCATGCCTTGGGCGTAGACGGGTTGTCCGAATACATCAAGACCATCGGGCTGTACAACAGCAAGGCCAAAAATGTTATCGAAACCTGCCGCCTGCTCGTAGAGCTGCATGGCAGCGAAGTGCCACAGACCCGCGAAGCCCTCGAAGCCCTCCCCGGCGTGGGCCGCAAAACCGCGAACGTGGTGCTCAATACCGCGTTCCGGCAACTGACCATGGCGGTCGACACGCATATTTTTCGCGTCAGCAACCGCACCGGCATCGCGCGCGGCAAGAACGTGGTTGAGGTGGAAAAACAACTGATGAAGTTCGTGCCCAAGGCGTATCTGCTTGATTCCCACCACTGGCTGATCTTGCACGGGCGCTACGTTTGCCAGGCCCGCAAACCGCGCTGTGGGAGCTGCCGTATCGAAGACCTGTGCGAATACAAGGACAAGACCTCAGACGATTGAGGCTTCATTGCTTTTCCCGATCAGTCGATTGAAAAAATCTTTTTTACCCCGCCATGGATTATCGTTATAAGGGGCGCCAACGGCATTCTTAGCCTGGAGTTAACCTTATGAGCACTGGCAAAGAACAACTGGATCTGGAAGACGACCTCGTTGCAGAGTCGGAAGACGATGGGGAAGCACCTGTTGCTGAGGTGGCCAAGACCAATCTGAGCAAACGTCGCACGATCGACAACCTCCTGGAAGAGCGCCGCTTGCAAAAACAACTGGCCGATTACGACTTCGATCTCTAATCGACCCGCTGGCGACCGGAAGCCTCCCTGACGGAGGCTTTTTTCTGCCGGTTACGCTTGGCCTCAGTGGCAATCGCCTCCGCTATACAAGGCCGTTGCGTTGCGCCAGCTCGATCAGGTCGACGAGGGAACGCGCATTCAGCTTGAGCAGCAGGCGTGTCTTGTAGGTACTGACAGTCTTGTTGCTCAGGAACATGCCGTCGGCGATCTCCTTGTTGGTTCTGCCACGCGCCAATTGCTGCAGCACCATCATTTCTCGACCCGACAAGCGTTCGACCATATCCGCTTCACTGGCGTTGCCCATGGTGGAGCGCACCGAATTGAGCGCCTGGTTGGGGAAATAGCTGTAGCCGGAGAGTACTGCCTTGATGGCGCTCAATAACTCGGTCAGGTCCTGCTGCTTGCACACGTAGCCGGCCGCCCCCGCCTGCATGCAACGCATGGAAAAATGGCCGGGCGCCTGCGACGTCAGCACCAGCACCTTAAAGGGCGCAGCCTGCTTGGTAGACGCCAGGCGACAAATCACTTCCAGCCCATCGAGTTTGGGGATCCCGATATCCAGTATGACAATGTCAGGCACATGCTCGCGCGCCAGTTGTAACGCATCGACGCCGTTATCAGTCTCGGCAACGACTTCATAACCATGACGTTCCATTAGCATGCGTACAGCAAGACGAATGACGGGATGATCATCCACGATCAGCACTTTATTCATGAGAAAGTCCAATTTCGCTGTTCGAATTATTTAGAGCAAGCACAATAGCCTAGTCGTTTCCTAGTTGGCATAGTGCTCACCCCCAAGCAACAGCAAGCAGAGACCCAACCCACAATGCTTTAGGAATTGACCTACAAAAAAACACCCAGTTGGATACATCCAGCTTTAGGGGGACTTTCAGAACTTTCCGAAGCCATACATATTTTGAATGAAATATACGCCGCGCAAGCCCCGTAACGTCCGCGCGCCGCCCCTGTCTTTCAGAAAATGTCCATTGCTTGTCACCACCGGGCGAATGAAGAGGTGAAAAAATTCCGATGCTATTAGTTCCATTCAACATATTTTCTAATCTCCCTAATTCCTACAGAACTTTCCGCGTCTTACATAATTTTCGCCCTCATATAGTGAATCTTCTGTAAGACATAGTTCCTAGGCAGGTGTTAAAAATTCATTCAGGCGTAAAAAAACAACCATCAAGAAAAATCAGCCCGCTTATGTTTATATCGGACAAGCGATAAACATTTACACAGCACTTTTAAACATTGCAGTTCATTCAACTGCCTGGCGCCTTGATAGACAGGCAAAAAAAATGGCCCCTTGGGCAAGGGGCCATTTTTACAACGCGGGTATGACTCAGAACAACTTGCGACCCTTGTTGGCCGCAATGCGCATACGCAGTGCGTTCAACTTGATGAAGCCTGCTGCGTCCGCCTGGTTGTAAGCGCCGCCATCTTCTTCAAAAGTGGCGATATTGGCGTCGAACAGCGACTCATCAGACTTGCGACCGGTGACGATCACATTGCCCTTGTACAGCTTCAGGCGCACAACGCCGTTCACGTGGGCCTGGGAAGCGTCGATCATCTGTTGCAGCATCAGACGCTCAGGGCTCCACCAGTAGCCGGTGTAGATCAGGCTGGCGTATTTGGGCATCAACTCGTCTTTGAGGTGCGCCACTTCGCGGTCCAGGGTGATCGACTCGATGGCGCGGTGGGCGCGCAGCATGATGGTGCCGCCCGGGGTTTCGTAGCAGCCACGGGACTTCATGCCCACGTAACGGTTCTCAACGATGTCGAGACGGCCGATACCGTGTTCGCCACCGATACGGTTCAGGGTCGCCAGCACGGTGGCCGGGGTCATTTCGACGCCGTCCAGCGCGACGATGTCGCCGTTGCGGTAGGTCAGTTCCAGGTACTGAGGCTTGTCTGGAGCGTTCTCCGGGGAGACGGTCCATTTCCACATGTCTTCTTCGTGCTCGGTCCAGGTGTCTTCCAGCACGCCGCCTTCATAGGAGATGTGCAGCAAGTTGGCGTCCATCGAATACGGGGACTTCTTCTTGCCGTGACGCTCGATCGGGATGGCGTGCTTTTCAGCGTAATCCATCAGCTTTTCACGCGACAGCAGGTCCCATTCACGCCAAGGCGCAATCACCTTCACGCCAGGCTTGAGCGCGTAGGCGCCCAATTCGAAACGCACCTGGTCGTTGCCCTTGCCGGTAGCACCATGGGAAATGGCGTCGGCGCCGGTTTCGTTGGCGATTTCGATCAGGCGCTTGGCGATCAGCGGACGTGCGATGGAGGTACCCAGCAGGTACTCGCCTTCGTAGACGGTGTTGGCGCGAAACATCGGGAAGACGAAATCGCGGACGAATTCTTCGCGCAGGTCGTCAATGTAGATCTCTTTCACGCCCATGGCTTGCGCCTTGGCACGTGCAGGTTCGACCTCTTCGCCCTGACCCAGGTCAGCGGTGAAGGTCACCACTTCACAGTTATAAGTATCCTGCAGCCACTTGAGGATCACCGAAGTGTCCAGGCCGCCGGAATACGCGAGAACGACCTTGTTTACGTCGGCCATGCCATCACTCCACGGGGTTGTACGGAAAGGCGACGATTCTACCGACCAAAACCATGGATTTACAGGGGCGCGACAGCAAATGAAGATAAAGCGACAGATTATGTCGAGAGCGCGACCGAAAGTCGCACCCTAGGATATGTGCGCAGGGTTAGTCGGCGCCGTGGCTTGGGGCGCCGGTTTTTCGGGGGCTGCCACCCGTTCAAGCTGAACATTCACGCGGCGGTTACGCGCCCGGTTGGCGGCGTTGGTGTTGGGCGCCAATGGGTAGCTTTCGCCATGAAAGCGCAGCGTGATCTGCGATTCAGGAATGCCGTTGGCCTTGAAATAGTCCATCACGGCCAGCGCGCGACGGCGCGAGACGTCGCGGTTGGTCAGCCGATTGCCGCTGTTGTCGGAATGGCCATTGAGCTCGATATGGTTAACCGTAGGGTCGGCCTTCATGTACGTGACAATCACGTCGAGCTTCTTCTTGGCCGCCGCGTCCAGCTCAATACCACCGCCGGGGAAACCCACTTCGGCCTGTTTGACCTGATCGTAATTCATCGGCAACAGCTTGGCGGTGCACACTTGATAGTCGTTGTAGGCCTTGCTGAACTTGACCGGCAGCAGACGAATTTCCGAGTAACCGCCCTCACGCCCATAGTGGCGCACGGTCGGGCTACGGCCTTCCAGCAACCCGGTAAACAGCCGCCCCGCCTGAGCCTGGGAGCTGTTGAACAAGACGTCGCCACTGCCCGCACGCACCGCGCCGAGGTTGATGTCACCGCGGCCTGGCTGCCACGGCGCAGCGGCGGCCAACAAGGTGGCCGAACCCGCGCCCAGCGCGCCGTTATAGGCTTTCAGGCGAAATGTCGCCTGCTCGCCAGCGCGGCGCACGAACTCACCCGAACCAAAATCGGCGATCGGCTGGGTCAAACGGCACTCGAACACGTCGCCCTCCACCTTCCACTCAATATTCTCCAGACGTGTCTGGAACGTGAGGGCCATCGCAGGCAGGCTGGCGAACACACTGAGCAGGGCTAGATAATGCTGGCGCACGGGCGGCTCCACTGGTTTCTACAACACTTCAAAGCGTCATACGTCGTTAAGGCATACTCAGGGGTATCGGTCACCTCCCGCAAAACTTGATAGCGAGTGCCTGCAAGAGTCTTTTCCGGTAGCATTCCCACCAGATTGACCCGCCTGGAATCCCCAATGTCCGACCGCCTGACCCTGCTGCGTCCCGATGACTGGCATATTCATCTTCGCGATGGTGCTGCGTTACCCCATACCGTGGCCGATGTAGCGCGCACGTTTGGCCGCGCCATCATCATGCCTAACCTGGTACCGCCGGTGCGTAATGCCGAGCAAGCCGACGCCTATCGCCAGCGTATCCTCGCTGCCCGACCGGCCGGCAGCCGCTTCGAACCGTTGATGGTGCTTTACCTCACCGACCGCACCCAGCCCGAAGAAATTCGTGAGGCAAAGGCCAGCGGTTTTGTGTACGCCGCCAAGCTGTACCCGGCGGGCGCGACCACCAACTCCGACTCCGGCGTTACCAGCATCGACAAGATTTTGCCGGCGATCGAAGCCATGGCTGAAGTCGGCATGCCGCTGCTGATCCACGGTGAAGTCACGCGTGGCGATGTGGACGTGTTTGACCGCGAGAAGGTCTTCATCGACGAACACATGCGCCGTGTGGTCGAGCTTTTCCCGACCCTCAAGGTGGTGTTCGAGCACATCACCACGGCCGATGCCGTGCAGTTTGTCACCGAGGCTTCGGCCAACGTCGGTGCGACCATCACCGCGCATCACCTGCTCTACAACCGCAACCACATGCTGGTGGGCGGGATTCGGCCGCACTTCTATTGCCTGCCGATCCTCAAGCGCAACACCCACCAGGTGGCCTTGCTGGATGCCGCCACCAGCGGTAACCCGAAGTTTTTCCTCGGCACCGACTCGGCGCCCCACGCCCAGCACGCCAAAGAAAACGCCTGTGGCTGTGCCGGTTGCTACACCGCGTATGCCGCAATCGAGCTGTACGCCGAGGCGTTCGAGACGCGCAATGCGCTGGACAAGCTCGAAGGTTTCGCCAGCCTCAACGGCCCGCGTTTCTATGGCCTGCCAGCCAATACCGAGCACATTACCCTGGTCCGTGAAGACTGGACCGCCCCTGCCAGCCTGCCGTTTGGCGAGCTGACCGTTATCCCGCTGCGCGCCGGTGAAACACTGCGCTGGCGCCTGCTGGAGGAAAGCAAGTGAGTGAAGACCATTACGACGACGAACACGAGCACAGCGGTGGCGGCTCCCGCCACCCGATGGCCGAGCGGTTTCGCGGCTATCTGCCGGTTGTCATCGACGTAGAAACCGGCGGCTTCAACTGCGCCACCGACGCCTTGCTGGAAATCGCCGCTACCACTATCGGCATGGACGAACAGGGCTTCGTGTTCCCGGAACACACGCACTTCTTCCGCGTAGAGCCGTTTGAAGGCGCGAACATCGAAGCCGCCGCCCTGGAGTTCACCGGCATCAAGCTTGATCACCCACTGCGCATGGCGGTGAGTGAAGAAGCGGCGCTGACCGATATTTTCCGTGGCGTGCGCAAGGCGTTGAAAGCCAATGGCTGCAAACGCGCGATCCTGGTCGGTCACAACAGCAGCTTCGACTTGGGCTTCCTGAACGCGGCGGTGACGCGACTGGACATGAAGCGCAACCCGTTTCACCCGTTCTCCAGCTTCGACACCGCCACCCTCGCAGGCCTGGCGTACGGCCAAACCGTGCTGGCGAAAGCCTGCCAGGCGGCCGGCATCGACTTTGACGGACGCGAGGCCCACTCGGCTCGCTATGACACCGAGAAGACTGCCGATCTGTTCTGCGGCATCGTCAACCGCTGGAAACAGATGGGCGGCTGGGAAGACTTCGGCGACTGACTGAAGGTTTGCCCGCGCATAAAAAAACCGGCCTTCTCAGGCCGGTTTTTTTTGCCTCGAACGTGGCTTACAGCTTGCCGGCGTTCTCGGTCAGGTAAGCCGCCACACCTTCGGTGGAAGCGGTCATGCCCTTGTCGCCCTTTTTCCAGTTGGCAGGGCACACTTCGCCGTGCTCTTCGTGGAATTGCAGCGCGTCGACCAGACGGATCAGCTCTTCCATGTTTCGGCCCAGCGGCAGGTCGTTGATGATCTGCGAGCGCACAACGCCCTTGTCGTCGATCAGGAACGCGCCACGGAACGCCACGCCGCCTTCGGACTCAACGTCGTAGGCCTTGGCGATGTCGTGCTTCATGTCGGCAGCCATGGTGTATTTGACTTTGCCGATGCCGCCATCGTTGATGGCAGTGTTGCGCCAGGCGTTATGGGTGAAATGGGAGTCGATGGAAACCGCGACCACTTCAACGTTGCGCGCCTTGAAATCGTCCATGCGGTGGTCCAGAGCGATCAGCTCCGAAGGGCAGACGAAGGTGAAGTCCAGCGGGTAGAAGAATACCAGGCCATATTTGCCTTTGATCGCTTCAGACAGTTTGAAGCTGTCAACGATTTCGCCATTGCCGAGCACGGCAGGTACGTCGAAATCCGGGGCTTGTTTGCCGACGAGTACGCTCATTGGGTATCTCCTGATGGTAAAGGTGACGATTGAAGTAAAAGGACCGGCCCTGAGTCTGCCGCGTTTAAGCGACAGCCCTGTGACGCAGTCACGCTTCGTGAAAGCCGAGCATCATACCTTAAAAAAACCGTTCGTCAGCGCGAGGGCAGCGGCGGTGCAAAGAGCCGCGAAACTATTTTGACAATCATTCTCGTTAACATTAAGATCCATCGCACTTAAGCCTTAACACCGCGACGGTTCTCCCTTATGTATGTCTGCCTCTGCACTGGCGTCACCGACGGACAAATCCGCGAAGCAATCCTTGAAGGTTGCTGCAGCTACAAGGAAGTGCGTGAAACCACCGGCGTTGCCAGCCAATGCGGTAAATGTGCATGCCTTGCCAAGCAAGTCGTACGGGAAACCCTGACGCAGCTGCAAACAGCCCAGGCCGCGATACCCTATTCAGCAGAATTTACACACGCTTAATTGGCGTGTTTTTAAGAACCGGACCGCGTGTCCGGTTTTTTTATGCCCGAAATTCAATTAGTTAGCGCCAAGACGCGGAACACAAACATTCTTATTCCGATTAATTTTCATTTATTATTCAATAACTTAGGTTTGACACTAGGGATGCCGCCGCTCAAACTCCGCCTTATACACCGTTATTACAGGGCAGGACCCCAGTCATGAAAGGCGACATCTCAGTCATCCAGCAACTCAACAAAATCCTTGCCAATGAACTGGTCGCGATCAATCAGTACTTTCTGCATGCGCGCATGTACGACGATTGGGGCCTGGAAAAGCTCGGCAAGCGTGAATACAAAGAATCCATCAAGGCAATGAAGGACGCGGACGCGCTGATCAAGCGCATCCTGTTTCTGGAAGGCCTGCCGAACGTGCAAGACCTGGGCAAGCTGAATATCGGCGAACACACTCAGGAAATGATCAGCAGCGACCTGCGTTTCGAACAGAAAAGCCACAGCGACCTCAAGGCCGCCATTGCTCACTGTGAAACACACAGCGACTTCGGTAGCCGTGAACTGCTGGAAGAGATCCTAGAAGACCAGGAAGAGCATATCGACTGGCTGGAAACCCAACTGGGCCTGATCGTCAAAGTCAGCCTGGAGAACTACCTGCAATCGCAGATGGGTGAATAACCCACGCGGCTACAGGTAAGGCACAAAAAAGCCCCGCGCTCTGACGAGACGCGGGGCTTTTTATTGCAGGGCTTATTACAACAGCATCAAGCTTCAGTCTTGGCTGCCGCTTTGGCCGCTGCGTCTTTGACCAATGCCTGCAACGAACCGTCCGCAGCCATTTCAGTGATGATGTCACTGCCGCCGACCAGTTCACCGGCTACCCACAGTTGTGGGAACGTAGGCCAGTTGGCGTACTTCGGCAGGTTGGCGCGAATTTCCGGGTTTTGCAGGATGTCTACGTAAGCGAATTTCTCGCCACACTGCATGATCGCCTGCGACGCTTTGGCGGAGAAACCGCACTGAGGAGCGTTTGGCGCGCCCTTCATGTAAAGCAGAATAGTGTTGCTGGCAATCTGCTCTTTGATCGTTTCGATGATATCCATGGAACACCTCGGCTGGAACTTTGCGACTCACAGGTCGGCACGGTGGCGCATTGTAGCGCAAAATTCCAGCCCGGTGGTCGGGCGCCTTACGCAGCCGCCACCTGCACCGGCACGCCGTTGAGTGCCGCATTGCCCGACAACTCATCCAACTGGCGCTCATCGGTCAGGTCATTGGCACTCGCGCCCGGCTGCCCACTGGCGATGCTCATGCGCACACCCGGGCGCCCGTGGCCCCAACCATGCGGCAGGCTGACCACACCGGGCATCATGTCCAGGCTGGCGACCACCTCCACTTCAATCATGCCAATGCGCGAGCTGACGCGAACCCGCTGGCCATCGCTGAGTGCACGGCTGGCCAAGTCATCCGGGTGCATGTGCAACTGGTGCCGAGGCTTGCCCTTCACCAGGCGGTGATAGTTATGCATCCAGGAATTATTGCTGCGTACATGGCGACGGCCGATCAACAACAGCTCGCCGACCTTGGCCAGCGGCTGCGCCGCGAACCGCGCAAGGTCCGCCAGAATCACTGCGGGCGCCGCCTGTACACGGCCGTTGAGGGTTTTCAAACGGTTGGCCAGGTTCGGTTTGAGCGGCCCCAAATCCACGCCATGCGGATGATCCGCCAGCATCGCCACCGACAGCTTATGGCTGGAGGCGTCGCCGTAAACCCCGGCGCGCAAGCCGAGGTCGATCATCTGCGCAGGCGCCATGGTCGGTTTAAGCGCCACGCCGGTCTGCGCGGCAAAGGCGGTGGCCAAGCCGACGAAGATCTCCCAATCATGCAACGCGCCTTCGGGCTTGGGCAGAATCGCACGGTTGAAACGCGTGACGTTGCGCACCGCAAACATATTGAACGTGGTGTCGTAGTGATCGTTTTCCAGCGCTGAAGTCGACGGCAAAATCAGGTCGGCGTAACGCGTGGTCTCGTTGATATAAAGGTCAATGCTGACCATGAATTCCAAGCCTTCCAGGGCCTGTTCCAATTGGCGGCCGTTAGGCGTCGACAGCACCGGGTTGCCGGCCACGGTGACCAAGGCGCGGATTTGCCCTTCGCCTTCGGTGAGCATTTCTTCGGCCAACGCCGACACAGGCAACTCACCGCCGTACTCCGGGCGCGCTGACACACGGCTTTGCCAGCGATTGAAATGCCCGCCGCCGGTGGATGCCACCAAGTCCACGGCGGGCGTGGTGCACAGGGCGCCACCGACCCGATCGAGGTTGCCGCTGACCAGGTTGATCAGTTGCACCAACCAATGGCACAGCGTGCCGAACGCCTGCGTCGACACGCCCATGCGCCCGTAGCAGACGGCTTTATCCGCCGCCGCAAAATCGCGCGCCAACTGGCGGATCTGCTCGGCCGGCACCGCACATTGGCGGCTCATGGCGTCGGCAGTGAAACCGGCAATCGCTCGGCGCACGTCGTCCAGGCCGTCAACCGGCAAGTGGCTGGCGCGGGTCAGGTTTTCGCTGAACAGCGTGTTGAGCACGCCGAACAGCAGCGCCGCATCACCGCCAGGGCGCACGAACACGTGTTGATCGGCCATCGCCGCCGTCTCGCTACGCCGTGGGTCAACCACCACCACTTTGCCGCCGCGCGCCTGAATAGCCTTGAGGCGCTTCTCCACATCCGGCACGGTCATGATGCTGCCGTTGGACGCCAGCGGGTTACCGCCGAGTATCAGCATAAAGTCGGTGTGATCGATGTCCGGTATCGGCAGCAACAAACCATGGCCGTACATCAAGTGGCTGGTGAGGTGATGGGGCAATTGGTCCACCGAGGTCGCCGAAAAGCGGTTACGCGTCTTCAACTGCCCCAAAAAATAATTGCTGTGGGTCATCAGCCCGTAGTTGTGCACGCTGGGGTTGCCCTGATAAACCGCCACCGCATTCTGCCCATGCTGTGCCTGGATGCCCGCCAGCCGTTCGGCCACCCGCGCGAACGCCTCGTGCCAGGGGATCGGCTGCCACTCGCTGCCCACGCGCAACATCGGTTGGCGCAGCCGGTCGGGGTCGTTCTGAATGTCCTGCAACGCCACGGCTTTGGGGCAGATATGCCCACGGCTGAAAGGGTCGAGCGCATCGCCCTTGATTGACGTGATCGCAAGGTGGCCATCGTCGGCTTGGGTGGTTTCCAGGGTCAAGCCGCAGATGGCTTCACACAGATGGCAGGCGCGGTGGTGCAGAGTCTTGGTCATGGCCGGTGTCTTTATCAGGGCTTGGGCTGAACTATGGGCCGCGACCGCAACGCGCACCAGCAACGTTAGCCCTGTGAATCGATGGGCATCAGGCGCAAGCATGGGCAAGCGTGTGCAAATGTTTCAAAAACCCCACGAATGGCCTCTGAAACCGGCACAGCCTGGCCCAAACCCGCCTGCATAGATTGCAAAAGGTCTCGGCGCCAGTGTACAAATGGGCCGCTGCTGTCTGGTAATCGTCTTCAAAAGCGCTTTCGCGCCCCTCTTGAACACCCTTAAAAACCGTAGCCCTATTGGTAAGACGCGACATTTAATTATAAGATCGCGCCTTCCCCTATTTCGTCGCCCCGTGCGGCTCTCGCCGCAGGTCTCGCCCGTTGTCACAATAAACAAGGCTTTGAGTATCTGCGGTCTGTTGCAAAAAGGTAGTTAATGATGAGCGCAAGGCACTTTCTCTCCCTGATGGATTGCACGCCCGAAGAGCTGGTCAGCGTGATCCGTCGAGGCATTGAGCTTAAAGACCTGCGTAACCGCGGCGTACTGTTCGAGCCTTTGAAAAACCGTGTACTCGGGATGATTTTCGAGAAGTCGTCGACGCGCACCCGCGTGTCGTTTGAAGCGGGCATGATCCAGCTCGGCGGCCAAGCCATCTTTCTGTCGTCGCGCGACACGCAACTGGGCCGTGGCGAGCCGATTGCCGACAGCGCACGGGTGATGTCGCGCATGCTCGATGCGGTGATGATCCGTACCTTCGCGCACAGCACGGTGACCGAATTTTCCGCCAACTCCCGCGTACCGGTGATCAACGGCCTGTCCGATGACCTGCACCCGTGCCAGTTGCTGGCCGACATGCAAACCTTCCTCGAACACCGTGGCTCGATCCAGGGCAAGACCGTGGCCTGGATCGGCGACGGCAACAATATGTGCAACAGCTATATAGAAGCGGCGATCCAGTTCGACTTCCACTTGCGCATCGCCTGCCCTGAAGGCTTTGAACCGAGCGCCGAATTCCTGGCCAAAGCCGACGGCCGCGTGCAACTGCTGCGCGATCCGAAAGACGCCGTTGTAGGCGCGCATTTGGTCAGCACCGACGTCTGGACCTCCATGGGCCAGGAAGAAGAAACCGCCAAGCGCCTGGCCCTGTTCGCCCCGTACCAGGTGACCCGCGCCCTGCTCGACCTGGCCGCGCCGGACGTGCTGTTTATGCACTGCCTGCCCGCGCACCGTGGCGAAGAAATCAGCCTGGACCTGCTCGACGATGAGCGCTCGGTGGCGTGGGACCAGGCTGAAAACCGCCTGCACGCGCAAAAGGCGCTGCTTGAATTTCTCGTGCCGCCGTCGTACCACCACGCATGAGCCAGCCGTTACTGCTGAACCTGCGTAACCTGGCATGCGGCTATCAAGATCAACGCGTGGTGCAGAACCTCAATCTGCACCTCAACGCTGGCGACATCGGTTGCCTGCTGGGCTCTTCGGGCTGCGGCAAAACCACGACCTTGCGCGCGATTGCCGGGTTTGAACCGGTGCACGCAGGTGAAATCAGCCTGGCGGGCGAAGTGATCTCAAGTGCCGGTTTTACCCTCGCACCGGAGAAACGCAAGGTCGGCATGGTGTTTCAGGATTACGCGCTGTTTCCACACCTGAGCGTGGCCGACAACATCGCCTTCGGCATTCGCAAGCACCCGCAAAAAGACCGCGTGGTGGCGGAGCTGCTGGAGCTGGTGAACCTTAAAGACCTCGGCACGCGCTTTCCCCACGCGCTTTCCGGCGGCCAGCAACAACGTGTCGCCCTCGCCCGTGCGCTGGCGCCGGAGCCGCAACTGTTGCTGCTGGATGAACCGTTCTCCAACCTCGACGGCGAACTGCGCCGCAAGCTCAGCCATGAAGTGCGCGACATCCTCAAGGCACGCGGCACCAGCGCGATTCTGGTCACGCATGATCAGGAAGAAGCGTTCGCCGTGAGTGATCAGGTCGGGGTGTTCAAGGAGGGCCGCCTTGAGCAGTGGGACACGCCCTATAACCTTTATCACCAACCGCAGACGCCTTACGTGGCGAGCTTTATCGGCCAGGGCTACTTTATCCGTGGGCTGTTGAGTTCGCCGGAATCGGTCAGCACCGAACTCGGTGAGCTGCGCGGCAATCGCACCTATGCCTGGCCTGTGGGCGGCGCGGTGGACGTGTTGCTGCGCCCGGATGACATCATCTACGCGCCGGACAGCGCGTTGAAGGCGCGCATCGTCGGCAAGACGTTTTTGGGTGCGTCAACCTTGTACCGTTTGCAACTGCCGACGGGCGCACAGCTGGAGTCGATTTTCCCCAGCCATGCGGATCATCTGGTCGGTGCGCAGGTGGGTATTCGGGTTGCCGCTGAGCATTTGGTGCTGTTCAAAGCGGCGGGCAGCACGGCTGCCTGACTAACCGGAGCACACTGTGGGAGGGGCTAGCCACCTCCCACTTAAGCCCTCGCGCACACAGGAACCATCCCCAAAAAAACATTCAGGCCCGGCCGATCGGCGCGAATTTGGCCTGGGTGTGTTCAGCCAGCACTGCCGCCGAGAGCTCCACTTCCAGCCCCCTTCTGCCGGCACTTACAAAAATCGTCGCGAACGGCTGCGCCGTCTCATCGATGAACGTACGCAAACGCTTCTTTTGCCCCAACGGGCTGATGCCGCCCAACAAGTAACCGGTGGAGCGTTGCGCCGCAGCCGGGTCGGCCATTTCGACTTTTTTTACCCCGGCAGCAACGGCCAGGGCTTTTAAATCCAGACTTCCGACGACTGGCACCACCGCGACCAACAATTCGCCTTTCTCACTGCTGGCCAGCAAGGTCTTGAATACCTGCGCCGGGTCGAGCCCCAATTTTTCCGCGGCCTCCAGGCCATAGGACGCCGCCTTGGGATCATGTTCGTAACTGTGGATGTGATGTTCGGCGCGAACTTTTTTCAACAAGTCCAGTGCGGGGGTCATGGCTACTCCGGGCGTGGCAATCAGACGGCCAATTCTAGGCCAAGCCCATGCAAAACGCTCTAGTGCGGCGCTTGCATAACATACCCGCGTGACGTAAAGCGTGATCATTCACCAAACCAATAGATGAAAAATGACCGGCGGTTCACTTTCGACCTTTGACAGCCGCCTTTCTTGTCTATATTTTTTCGTTTCCGAATGCTGTAGGAATAATACTTCGGTGCGTTAAGAGTAAGCTGCAGTCAGGATGGGGATCCTGGCCACGGTGAAAATCGCGCAACAGCCCAATGAGGCGGTTCGCTAAACAAGAACAACAATTGAGGTTTGCCATGACAACTGCTCTTCAACAGCCTTCACTTTCGAGCCAATGCATGGCCGAATTCCTGGGTACAGCGCTTCTGATCTTCTTCGGTACAGGTTGTGTCGCCGCGCTCAAGGTCGCGGGCGCCAGCTTTGGTTTGTGGGAGATCAGCATCATCTGGGGGATCGGCGTAAGCATGGCGATCTACCTGAGCGCCGGTATTTCCGGGGCTCACCTCAACCCGGCGGTGAGTATCGCCCTGTGCATTTTTGCCGATTTTGAAAAGCGCAAACTGCCCTTCTATATCCTCGCCCAAGTCGCCGGCGCCTTCTGCTCCGCCGCCCTGGTGTACACGCTCTACAGCAACCTGTTTTTCGATTACGAACAAACTCACCATCTGGTTCGCGGCACACAGGCCAGCCTGGAATTGGCGTCGGTGTTCTCCACCTACCCGCATGCACTGCTGAGCACCGCCCAGGCCTTCCTGGTCGAAATGGTCATCACCGCGATCCTGATGGGCGTGATCATGGCCCTTACCGACGATAACAATGGCCTGCCACGCGGCCCGTTGGCGCCGCTGCTGATCGGCCTGCTGATTGCCGTCATCGGCAGCGCCATGGGCCCGTTGACCGGCTTTGCGATGAACCCGGCGCGGGATTTCGGGCCAAAGCTGATGACCTTTTTCGCCGGCTGGGGTGAAATGGCCTTTACCGGTGGCCGCGACATTCCTTACTTCCTGATTCCGATTTTCGCGCCGATTGTCGGCGCCTGCCTCGGTGCTGCGGCCTATCGCGGGCTGATTGCCCGCCATCTGCCAAGCGCCGCACCTGCTGTAGCTGAAACAACTGACACGGCTGTCAACGGCAAAACACGTATCTCCTGATAGCGTCAGCCTGGTCCTTGCTGCCCTTACGCGGCCCAGGCTGATCACTCACTTCCTTATTTCAGTCCAAGGCAATCGACATGACCGATATCCAGAATAAGAACTACATCATTGCGCTTGATCAGGGCACGACCAGTTCGCGGGCGATCATCTTTGACCGTGACGCCAACGTGGTCTGCACCGCCCAGCGCGAATTCACCCAGCATTACCCGCAAGCCGGCTGGGTTGAACATGACCCGATGGAAATTTTCGCCACCCAGAGCGCGGTGATGGTCGAGGCCCTGGCACAAGCCGGCCTGCACCACGACCAGGTCGCCGCCATCGGTATCACCAACCAGCGTGAAACCACCGTGGTCTGGGACAAAATCACCGGCCGCCCGATCTACAACGCGATCGTCTGGCAGTGCCGCCGCAGCACCGAGATCTGCCAGCAACTCAAGCGCGACGGCCACGAGCAATACATCAACGACACCACTGGCCTGGTCACCGACCCGTACTTCTCCGGCACCAAGCTCAAGTGGATCCTCGATAACGTCGAAGGCAGCCGCGAGCGTGCGCGCAACGGCGAGCTGCTGTTCGGCACCATCGACAGCTGGCTGATCTGGAAATTTACCGGCGGCAAAACCCACGTCACCGACTACACTAACGCCTCGCGCACCATGCTCTTCAACATCCACACGCTGGAGTGGGATGCGAAGATGCTGGAGATTCTGGACGTGCCGCGCGAAATGCTGCCGGAAGTGAAGTCCTCTTCGGAAATTTACGGCCGCACCAAAAGCGGCATCGCCATTGGCGGCATCGCCGGCGACCAACAGGCCGCGCTGTTCGGCCAGATGTGTGTAGAACCCGGCCAGGCCAAGAACACCTACGGCACCGGCTGCTTCCTGCTGATGAACACCGGCGACAAAGCGGTTAAATCACAACACGGCATGCTCACCACCATCGCCTGCGGCCCGCGCGGCGAAGTGGCGTACGCCCTGGAAGGCGCGGTGTTCAACGGTGGTTCCACCGTGCAGTGGCTGCGTGACGAGCTGAAAATCATCGCCGACGCTACCGACACCGAATACTTCGCCGGCAAGGTCAAGGACAGCAACGGCGTGTACCTGGTGCCTGCGTTTACCGGTTTGGGCGCTCCGTACTGGGACCCGTACGCACGTGGCGCGCTGTTCGGCCTGACGCGTGGCGTGCGCGTGGATCACATTATTCGTGCAGCGCTGGAGTCGATTGCCTACCAGACCCGTGACGTGCTGGACGCGATGCAACAGGACTCGGGCGAACGCCTGAAAGCCCTGCGCGTGGACGGCGGCGCGGTGGCCAACAACTTCCTGATGCAGTTCCAGGCCGACATCCTCGGCACCCACGTCGAGCGCCCGCAAATGCGTGAGACCACCGCACTCGGCGCCGCCTACCTGGCAGGCCTGGCCTGTGGTTTCTGGAGCAGCCTCGACGAGTTGCGCGGCAAGGCCGTGATCGAACGCGAATTCGAGCCACAGCTCGATGAAGCCGCGAAAGAGAAACTCTACGCCGGCTGGCAAAAAGCGGTCAGCCGCACCCGCGACTGGGAACCGCATGAAGGCGCTGAATAAGCCAACCTACAGACCCGCATAGGGTTGTAACTGGCAGGGAGCAGATTCCTGCGTCATCATGGGCCACTTTTGTATGGCAGCCCAAAGGACGTCTCATGAATCTGCCTCCCCGCCAGCAACAAATCCTCGAACTGGTCCGCGAACGCGGCTACGTCAGTATCGAAGAAATGGCGCAGCTGTTCGTTGTCACCCCGCAAACCATCCGCCGCGATATCAACCAGTTGGCGGACGCCAATCTGCTGCGCCGCTACCATGGCGGCGCCGCCTATGATTCCAGCGTCGAGAACACCGCGTACGCCATGCGTGCCGACCAGATGCGTGATGAGAAACAACGCATTGCCGAAGCCATCGCCGCGCAAATCCCCGACCACGCCTCGCTGTTCATCAATATCGGCACCACCACCGAATCCATCGCGCGTGCGCTGCTCAATCACAATCACCTGAAAATCATCACCAACAACCTCAACGTCGCCACCATGCTCAGTGCCAAAGACGACTTCGATGTGCTGTTGACCGGCGGTAACGTGCGCCGTGACGGCGGTGTGGTGGGCCAGGCGAGCGTCGACTTTATCAACCAGTTCAAGGTCGACTTTGCGCTGGTGGGTATCAGCGGGATTGACGAGGACGGCAGCCTGCTGGACTTCGATTATCAGGAAGTGCGGGTGTCCCAGGCGATTATCGCCAATGCGCGCCAAGTCATTCTGGCGGCGGATTCGAGCAAATTCGGGCGCAATGCCATGATTCGCTTGGGGCCGA
The DNA here is from genome assembly GCF_002723595.1 of Pseudomonas sp. ICMP 460. Taxonomy (NCBI): domain Bacteria; kingdom Pseudomonadati; phylum Pseudomonadota; class Gammaproteobacteria; order Pseudomonadales; family Pseudomonadaceae; genus Pseudomonas; species Pseudomonas sp. ICMP 460. The sequence goes on along the minus strand of NZ_LKBR01000008.1, from coordinate 2,447 downwards.
TCAGCCTTGTGGACTGTTTGGTGACGGATCAACAGCCGGTGCCGGCGCTGGTGCAGGTGTTGAATCAGCATAAGGTTCGGCTGGAGGTGGTTTAGCGTCTGCACCAGCGCCATCGGGAGCAAGCCCCCTCCCACAGTTGCCTGCATTGCCACAGTTGGCCTGGCTCCAACATGAGAATGGGGGCAACTGTGGGAGGGGGCTTGCTCCCGATGGCAATCTATCCAGCACCCACTTTATAGAGCCGCCCCCAGGCTCATGTTCACAATTCTTCCTTTCCCCGCCCTTCGATCAGTTTTTTCAATCGAAGTTGGGTGGCTGTGCGCGCATTTATCAGCTACCATTTTCGCAAATGAACATTAATGTTCGAATTCCAAGACGATAAGATCGCGAGGACTGCCGATGAACCCTTCCACCTTGCCTGTCCCACCGCTTGCCGAAGTCTATGACGTTGCCGTAATCGGCGGCGGTATCAACGGCGTCGGCATCGCAGCAGACGCAGCCGGTCGCGGGTTGTCGGTTTTCCTTTGCGAAAAGGACGACCTGGCCAGCCATACGTCCTCCGCCAGCAGCAAACTGATCCACGGCGGCCTGCGCTATCTGGAACATTACGAATTCCGCCTGGTGCGCGAAGCGTTGGCCGAGCGCGAAGTGTTGCTGGCCAAGGCCCCGCACATCGTCAAGCAGATGCGCTTCGTGTTGCCGCATCGCCCGCACCTGCGCCCTGCGTGGATGATCCGCGCTGGCCTGTTCCTGTACGACCACTTGGGCAAGCGCGAAACACTCGCCGGTTCCAAAAGCCTCAAGTTCGGCCCTGACAGCCCGCTCAAAAGCGAAATCACCAAAGGTTTTGAATACTCCGACTGCTGGGTCGACGACGCCCGCCTGGTAGTACTCAACGCCATGGCCGCACGTGAAAAAGGCGCGCATATCCATACCCAGACCCGTTGCGTCAACGCTCACCGCAGCAACGGCCTGTGGGAAATGAACATGCAACGCGCCGATGGCAGCGAGTTTTCGATCCGCGCCCGGGCACTGGTAAACGCGGCCGGCCCGTGGGTCGCCAAGTTCATCAAGGAAGACCTGAAGCTGGAGTCGCAGTACGGCATCCGCTTGATCCAGGGCAGCCACCTGATCGTGCCAAAACTCTACGAAGGTGCGCATGCGCACATTCTGCAGAACGAAGACCAGCGCATCGTCTTCACTATTCCGTACCTGAACCACCTGACCATCATCGGCACCACCGACCGTGAATACAGCGGCGACCCGGCGAAGGTGGAAATTACCGACGGTGAAACCGACTACATGCTCAAAGTGGTCAATGCTCACTTCAAGAAACAAGTGAGTCGTGACGACATCGTGCACACCTACTCCGGCGTGCGCCCGCTGTGCAACGACGAATCGGACAACCCATCGGCCATCACCCGCGACTACACGCTGTCGCTGTCTGGCGGCACGGGCGAGGCGCCGATCCTGTCGGTGTTCGGCGGCAAGCTGACCACCTACCGCAAACTCGCCGAGTCGGCGATGGCGCAGTTGGCACCGTACTTCACGCAGATGCGCCCAAGCTGGACGGCCTCGGCCAGCCTGCCGGGCGGCGAAGACATGACCACGCCGGAAGCCTTGGCCGATGCGATTCGCGCCAAGTTTGACTGGCTGCCGAGCGAAATTGCGCGGCGCTGGTCGACTACTTACGGCAGCCGCACCTGGCGCTTGCTGGAAGGCGTGCAATCGCTGGCCGACTTGGGCGACCACCTGGGTGGCGGTTTGTACACCCGCGAAGTCGATTACCTGTGTGCGGAAGAATGGGTGACGCAACCTCAGGATGTGCTGTGGCGCCGTACCAAGCTGGGTCTGTTCACCACGCCGCAAGAGCAGGATAACGTGGAGCGTTACCTGTCCAAGGTCGAGCAGAATCGCGCGAAGATCGAAGCGGCCTGATTCTGGGCAGAGCCAGGTCATGAATGTGGGAGCGAGGCTCGTGCTGTCGTAGCGTTGGTCTTGGGTGCATATCCGTTATTGAGGTTATGGCTTGTATCGGTTCCGCTCTTACAGCGGGTCACTTTTGATAGATCCGGAAGCCGGCCCAGTTAAAAGTAACCAAAACGCTCTTGCCCCACCACTCGGCACCTCGCTGTGGCTCGGTGTGCCCTCACTCCGACATTACGGAGCGCCTTAGATCAAGATCACAAGCAGGCGGCCTGAAAGCCGACCCAATCTCCCACGCTGAATGCAGTCAAATGTGGGAGATTCCATGGCTGAAAAGGCGGGACGCAGAGCGTCCTTAGCGGCATTACCACGCAGAGCGTGGGAACGATCATCCAAGCCGACCCAATCTCCCAAGCAGAATGCATTCAAACTGTGGGAGGGGGCTTGCTCCCGATTGCGGTGTGTCAGTCAACTCATGTATCAACTGTAAAACTGCTATCGGGAGCAAGCCCCCTCCCACA
>NZ_LKBR01000007.1:41512-166554 GCF_002723595.1 Pseudomonas sp. ICMP 460 | reverse complement strand
TTCGGCAACGGACCTGCATCCGGCGTGACCTTCGGCGGGCCTGCTTTATCGGGCATCACTTTCGGTAACGGACCTGCATCCGGCTTGACCTTCAGCGGGTCAGCTTTATCGGGCATCACTTTCGGTAACGGACCTGCATCCGGCGTGACCTTCGGCGGGCCTGCTTTATCGGGCATCACTTTCGGTAACGGACCTGCATCCGGGGTGACCTTCAGCGGGTCAGCTTTATCAGGCATCACTTTCGGCAATGGACCTGCATCCGGCTTGACCTTCAGCGGGTCAGCTTTATCAGGCATCACTTTCGGCAACGGACCTGCATCCGGGGTGACCTTCGGCGGGCCTGCTTTATCGGGCATCACTTTCGGTAACGGACCTGCATCCGGCGTGACCTTCGGCGGGCCTGCTTTATCGGGCATCACTTTCGGCAACGGACCTGCATCTGGCGTGACCTTCGGCTGGTCCGCACCGTCGACCTTTACCTTCGGTGACAAATCGATATCGACTTTAATCTTCGGCTGGTCTGCACCGTCGACCTTCACCTTCGGCAAGAGACCCACATCGGCTTTAACTTTCGGCTGGTCCGCACCGTCGACCTTTACCTTCGGCAAAAGACCCACATCGGCTTTAACTTTCGGCTGGTCTGCACCGTCGACCTTTACCTTCGGCAAAAGACCCACATCGGCTTTAACTTTCGGCTGGTCTGCACCGTCGACCTTTACCTTCGGCAAAAGACCCACATCGGCTTTAACTTTCGGCTGGTCTGCACCGTCGACCTTTACCTTCGGCAAAAGACCCACATCGGCTTTAACTTTCGGCTGGTCCGCACTGTCGAGCTTCGCCTTCGGCATTTTATCGGCACCGGGCATACCGTCAGGTGTAATATCTTTTCCCGTAAACATCTCTCGCATTGTTTTAAACATTTGCTCCAGCATGTCAAACAACTTGGAGAGCGAACTGGCACTAATCGTTACATTACCCTGCGATACTTGCAGGGCGTCTTGCCGCGGCGCAATCGGCGCAGCCTTTGAGTTCGCCGCTGGAACAGCTGAACCTGAGGCGTTCACTGGAAGTGCAGCCGGGGCGGCCATCGGTGTGGTATCAAACTTTACATAGGACGGAGTATTAATCGATAGCGTCATTAGTGATTTTCTCAGTAAGCACTGCCTGCCTTATTAACTTGGCCAGACAAGGGATAATAGTGATTCGCTGGAAACCCATCGAGTGGCTTCACAGTCCCTACATTCGTGGAACTTAGCGCTGTCGAGTTCCAGCTATCCCTGCTCATATAAGGACATCAATAAAATTCTTCAGACTTTATCCCTTGGATTCTTAGAGAAACCCATTAATAGAGCGGCCACGCAACGTTTGCACCGGACACAACTATTCATACACTGCTGACCCAGCAACCCACCGTCATACTTCAGCAAACGAAGCCACGGCCGAGTGTGATATTCCCGCGACTGGAGACACTTTCAATCTGACACTGTCTCTTTAAAGCTAACTACGCTTACACAACAACCAACCTTACATATCGACCCATTAATGCAGGGAACCAAACACGTCTTTCCGCATGTTACCTACTGCCACCCGTCAGGCCTTATCGCCCCACGAGGAGCGCTCTAATTCAAGCATCGGCGTTGCTCTATGCCTGCGTCAAAAACGCAAAATGCTCGCTATCTTTCGATAGCGAGCATTTTGTTGAAACAGCTGGCCCACTGACACAGTGCTCGAACGCCGTCCAAGCGTTACAACGGATGAATCAGTGTGGCGCAACCATGGCTTGCCCTGGGTGCGCCATGCCCAACAGACGGCTCACGTTCTGCAGGTCGGTTTCCCGGCGCATCGCGGTAAACAGCCCCACCGCTTCGGGGTAGTTGCGGGTCAACATCGCCAGCCATTGCTTCAAACGGCCCGGTGCCTGACGCTCAGTGAGCTGCGCCACCGACTGGGTCCAGAATTCCTGGAGCATCGGCTGCAACTGCGCCCACGTCATTTCCACCACCGCCTCGCCCGCCCGTGCTGCCGCAATCTGCCGCGCCAGGTCAGGGCGCGCGACCAGGCCGCGACCGAGCATGATGTCTTCGACACCACTGATTTCGCGGCAACGCCGCCAGTCTTCAACACTCCAAATATCACCGTTGGCAAACACCGGCACCTTGACCACGTCCTGCACGCGCGGAATCCACTCCCAATGAGCTGGCGGCTTGTAACCATCAGTCTTGGTGCGCGCATGCACCACGATATGTGCAGCACCGCCCTCGGCCAGGGCCGTGGCGCACACCAGCGCGCCATCCGGGCTGTCGAAACCCAGGCGCATCTTGGCGGTCACCGGTATATGGGCCGGAACGGCACGCCGCACATGTTCGACGATCCGGTTGAGCAGCTCAGGCTCCTTGAGCAGTACCGCACCGCCACGCGATTTGTTGACGGTCTTGGCCGGGCAGCCGAAGTTGAGGTCGATCACTTGCGAACCCAGTTCGCAGGCCAGCGCGGCGTTTTCCGCCAGGCACACCGGGTCAGAGCCCAGCAACTGCACGCGCAGCGGCACGCCCGCCGCCGTGTGGGCACCGTGCAGCAGCTCCGGGGCAAGCTTGTGAAAATACGCGGGCGTGAGCAGGCGTTCGTTGACGCGGATGAACTCGGTCACGCACCAGTCAATACCGCCGACGCGGGTCAACACGTCGCGCAGGATGTTGTCGACCAACCCCTCCATGGGCGCCAAAGCAATTTGCATGGAAAACACTCAACAAAAATCGTGGCGCAGTTTACTGGGTTTCCCGGCGTAAACGTTAACCCCCCGTCAGCGCGGGGGCGTAGCCGTCGATAAACTCAACGGGCATGCGCTTGGGCTTGCCGGTCGACAGCTCGATGCACACAAACGTGGTTTGCGCGCGCAGCAGGGTCGCGCCGTCGCTGGGGCGTACCAACTGGAAACGACGGGTCATTTTAAGGCGCTGGTCCCAGTCGACAATCCACGTGGCGAGCTGCAACTCGTCGCCCTCGTAGCCGGCGGCCAGGTAGTCGATCTCATGGCGCACCACCGCCATGGCGCGATCAAGCCTGCGGTATTCGCTGAGGTCCAGCCCCAGGCACTGGGAATGGCGCCAGGCGCAACGCTCCAGCCAGGCCACATACACCGCATTATTGGCGTGCCCCAGGCCGTCGATGTCGTCAGCGGCGACCTGCAAGTCGATGATAAACGGCGTTGCCAAATCCCAGCCCATGCCTTGCTCCAGTCGATTAATGTCGGCGGGGCAGTGTATCAGGCGGGTTGCCGCGCCTGTAAACCAGCGCCTGCGAGCAAGCTTATGACGGCCTCGATCACCCGCGGGTCGGCCAGCACTTTCTGATGGCCGCCCTGCTCCAGGCGCAGCAGGCGGCTGTCGAACCAAGCCTCGTGGATGGTTTGAGAGGCGCTGACCGGAACAAACGTGTCGTCTTCGGCGTGCACGATCAGGCCGGGAATCGTCATCTGGTAGTTCGCCACGTCCAGGTGCTTGAGCGGCATGCCGAAGGCCGCCTCGATCTGCTGAATAAACGCCGAGCGCGCACGCGGCGGCAAGCCCATCATGCGAGTAAAGCCGCGCAGTGCATCAAGAAAGCGCGAGGGCGCGGCGATACTCACCAATGCTCGCGTGCGCAGCCCCAATTGCACCGCGAGCATCGCGCTGGCACCGCCCATCGAATGCCCCACCACCGCGTGCAGCGGCGGCAGCTCGGCCGAGGCTTCAAGCATGGCGCGGGCAAACAGCAACACATGCGCTTCGCGCCCAGGCGAACGACCGTGGGCCGGGCCATCCAGGGCAATCACTGAGTAACCATCAGCCACCAACGCGGTGATCAAGCTGGCGAACTGTGTTGGGCGCCCTTCCCAACCGTGCATCAGCAGCACCGCAGGCCCTTGGCCCCAACGCAGCGCCGACAAACCAAAACGCAAGGTGATGCGTTCCGATTGCGCCAGCAGCGGCAATTCCCAATCACGCGGGGGGTGGTTGCGCGGCGTCATGAAGATGCGCCGCGATTGGTTGGCCACCAGGCGCGGCGCCAAGCGCCCGACCGTGCCGTTGAAGCCACGAACCCAGGTTAATGCACCCATCATGCGACTCCTGCTCAGCGCACCGCCGATTTGGCTGCGCGTAATACGCGGTCCGACAACTCGCCAGGCCCTAGGGCGCGCGCCAACGCCAACCCGCCAACCATCAAGGCCATATCAGCCAGGGCTTTATCGGCGTCCTCAGGGCTGGCAGACAACTGTGCGACCATCAGCTCGGTATGCTCGTTGAGTACTTGGCGAAATTCGTCCGGCAGGCGGCTCATCTCACCCACCGTGGCAGGTATCGGGCACGCCTGGTCGGTTGCGTCGCGGTGCTTGCGTGACAGGTAAAACGCCGCCACCAGCCCGCGGCGTTCCTCACCGGTGAGTTGCGCGTCCATGTCGGCAATCAACGCACGACGCCGCGCGAGTAACTCGGTGAAGGCCTCGAGCATCAATGCGTCTTTGCTTTCAAAGTGCGCGTAAAAACCACCGACCGTCAGCCCTGCCGCGCCCATGACTTCGCCCACACTGGGTTCGGCCGGGCCGCGCTGAACCAGCGCAGCGCTGGCGGCTTGCAGAATGCGTTCACGGGTGTGTGCTTTTTTATCGTTCATCGCGTGCCTCCGACTCTCATGAGTCGAATATTATTACCATAATAATATTCTGCAAGCGACAAGCATGACCGCTGATCAAAGGCGTGGGGAATGAGAAGGAGGTTGGCCAAACGCCAGACAAACAAAAGGGCCATTCAATAATTGAATGACCCTTAAAAATCCCGCAGAGCGGGTAATCGTGGCGTCCCCTAGGGGACTCGAACCCCTGTTACCGCCGTGAAAGGGCGGTGTCCTAGGCCACTAGACGAAGGGGACACAAACCTTCTATACAACCTGACCAGGCTGAGCCTGATCAATTCAAGGACGGTGTGGCCAACCCTTGAACGTGTAAATTGGTGGAGCTAAACGGGATCGAACCGTTGACCTCTTGCATGCCATGCAAGCGCTCTCCCAGCTGAGCTATAGCCCCGGATTTTTCGCCTCGCGGCGCAGCAGCCTTATCGAGCTGCTTGTTGAAAATGGCGTCCCCTAGGGGACTCGAACCCCTGTTACCGCCGTGAAAGGGCGGTGTCCTAGGCCACTAGACGAAGGGGACAAAACCTTCTGTACAACGTGAACAGATTAAATCTGATCAATTCAAAACCGGTGTGGCCAGGCCTTGAACGTGCAAATTGGTGGAGCTAAACGGGATCGAACCGTTGACCTCTTGCATGCCATGCAAGCGCTCTCCCAGCTGAGCTATAGCCCCTCATCGGTGAGGACGGGGCGAATCTTAATGGCGCTTTGGAAGACTGTCAAATTTATTTTCAACATTTTTCAAAGTTTTTTGCCGGGATAACAATCACTTACCGATCAAACCCCGGAAAACCGGGGTTTGATCGTTACAGCACGTTGCTTAAGCGATAGCGCCCAGCAGCTTTTCCCATTCCTTGTTTTCTTTCTTCGACACACCACCAAGCAAATCAAGGGCTTGGCGCAGACGGAAACGCGTCAGGTCGGGGCCGAGAATTTCCATCGCATCAAGTACCGACACCGAACTGGCCTGCCCGGTGATCGCGGCAAACATCAACGGCATGGCATCGCGCAATTTCAGCTCAAGCGACTCCACCACCGCCTGAATCGTCGCCGTGATCGCATCCTTCTCCCACTGGCGCAGGCTTTCGAGCTTCCACAAGATCAACTGCATCAACTGGCGAACCTGATCGCCCGAGAGTTTCTTCGATTCAAACAGCTTGGCATCCGGGCTCACGCCGCCGGCAAAGAAGAAGCTGGCCAACGGTGCAACCTGGCTGAACGTCTCCACCCTGCCCTGCACCAGCGGTGCAATCTTCATCATGTATTCGGGGTTCAACGCCCACTGCTGCACGCGGCTGGCGAATTCTTCCACCGGCAGGTCACGCAGCCATTGGCCGTTGAGCCACGACAGCTTCTCGATGTCGAAGATCGGCCCGCCGAGGGAGACGCGCGACAAGTCGAAGTTGTCGACCATTTCCTGCAGCGAGAACTTCTCGCGCTCGTCCGGCATCGACCAACCCATGCGGCCCAGGTAGTTGAGCATCGCTTCGGGCATGAAGCCCATGCGCTCGTAAAAGGTCACCGAGGTCGGGTTCTTGCGCTTGGACAGCTTGCTCTTGTCCGGGTTACGCAGCAGCGGCATGTAGCAAAGCTGCGGCTGTTCCCAGCCGAAGTATTCGTAGAGCAGGATCAGTTTCGGCGCCGATGGCAGCCATTCTTCGCCGCGCAGTACATGGGTGATGCCCATCAGGTGGTCGTCGACCACGTTGGCCAGGAAGTACGTCGGCAGACCGTCGGTCTTCATCAGCACTTGCATGTCCATGCGGTCCCACGGGATCTCGACGTCACCGCGCAGCATGTCCGGCACCACGCACACGCCCTCGCTCGGCACCTTCATGCGGATCACATGCGGTTCGCCGGCGGCCAGGCGCTGCGCCACTTCTTCAGGCGACAACAGCAATGCGCGGCCATCGTAACGCGGGGTTTCGCCACGCGCCTGTTGCTCGGCGCGCATCTGGTCCAACTCTTCGCTGGTGCAAAAACACGGGAACGCATGGCCCATGTCGACCAGTTGCTGGGTGTACTGCTTATAGATGTCGCTGCGTTCGCTTTGACGATACGGGCCGTGCGGGCCGCCCACGTCCGGGCCTTCCGCCCAGGTAATGCCCAACCAGCGCAAGGCGTCGAAGATCTGCTGTTCCGACTCACGGGTGGAACGCACCTGGTCGGTGTCTTCGATCCGCAGGATGAATTCACCGCCGTGCTGCTTGGCAAAGCAGTAGTTGAACAAGGCGATGTAAGCAGTACCGACGTGGGGATCCCCAGTGGGCGATGGCGCAATGCGCGTGCGGACGGTGGTCATGGCAGGTCTCGAATGGGCGATAAAGCTGAAAATTCAAACAAGGGGCGAATGGTAACAGCCCCAGGTGGTCAGGCTCCAGCGCGGGTGAACAGGGTCACAGTGTGGGAGCGGGCTTGCTCGCGATACGGCAAGCCCGGTCACCGCAGATCAAACGGCCAACAAGCGCTCACGCAACTTGCCGATCTCATCACGCGTCTGCGCCGCCGCCTCAAACTCAAGATCGCGCGCCAACTGGTACATCTTCTCTTCCAACTGGCGGATACGCTTGGTGATCTCACTCGGCGAACGCAGCTCGTTTTCGTACTTGGCGCTCTCTTCGGCGGCCTTGGCCATGCCTTTGCGCTTCTTGCTGCGCGAGCCAGGCACGGTGGCGCCTTCCATGATGTCGGCGACGTCCTTGAACACACCCTTTGGGGTAATGCCATTGGCCAGGTTAAACGCGATCTGCTTGTCGCGCCGCCGATCGGTCTCGCCAATCGCGCGCTCCATGGAGCCGGTGATGCGGTCGGCGTAGAGAATCGCCCGACCATTGAGGTTACGCGCCGCACGGCCGATGGTCTGGATCAGCGAACGCTCGGAGCGCAGGAAGCCTTCCTTGTCGGCATCCAGAATCGCCACCAGCGACACTTCTGGCATGTCCAAACCTTCACGCAGCAGGTTGATCCCCACCAACACGTCAAAGGTACCCAAGCGCAGGTCGCGGATAATCTCGACGCGCTCCACGGTGTCGATGTCCGAGTGCAAATAACGCACGCGCACGCCGTGGTCGGCCAGGTAGTCGGTCAAGTCTTCGGACATGCGCTTGGTCAGCGTGGTGACCAGCACGCGCTCTTCGAGCGCTACACGCTTATGGATTTCCGACAACAAGTCGTCAACCTGCGTCAACGCCGGGCGGATCTCGATTTGCGGGTCTACCAGGCCAGTCGGCCGCACCACTTGCTCAATCACACGGCCGGCATGCTCGGCTTCATAGTTGCCGGGCGTGGCAGACACAAAAATCGTCTGCGGGCTGATGGCTTCCCACTCGTCAAAGCGCATCGGCCGGTTATCCAGCGCCGACGGCAGGCGAAAGCCGTACTCCACCAGCGTCTCTTTACGCGAACGGTCGCCCTTATACATCGCGCCGACTTGCGGCACGCTGACGTGCGACTCGTCGATCACCAGCAAGGCGTCTGGCGGCAGGTAATCGTAAAGCGTCGGCGGAGGCGCCCCGGACTCGCGACCCGAGAGGTAGCGCGAATAGTTTTCGATGCCGTTGCAGTAGCCCAGTTCAAGGATCATCTCCAGGTCGAAGCGCGTGCGCTGCTCAAGGCGCTGGGCTTCTACCAGTTTGTTATTGGAACGCAGGTACTCCAGGCGTTCGGCCAACTCGACCTTGATGCCCTCGATGGCGCCCATCAGGGTTTCACGCGGGGTCACGTAATGGCTTTTCGGATAGAAGGTGAAGCGTGGCAGCTTGCGGATGACTTCGCCGGTCAACGGGTCGAAGGCCGACAGGCTCTCGACTTCATCGTCAAACAGCTCGATGCGGATCGCTTCCAGGTCGGATTCTGCCGGGTAGATGTCGATCACATCGCCGCGCACACGGAAGGTCGCACGGGCAAAGTCCATGTCGTTGCGCGTGTACTGCAAACTGGTCAGGCGGCGCAGCAGTTCGCGTTGGTCGAGTTTGTCACCGCGGTCGACGTGCAGCACCATCTTCAAATAGGTTTCCGGGCTGCCCAGGCCATAGATGCACGACACCGTGGTCACGATGATCGCGTCTTTGCGCTCCAGCAACGCCTTGGTCGCCGACAACCGCATCTGCTCGATGTGGTCGTTGATCGACGCATCCTTCTCGATAAAGGTATCGGAGGACGGCACATACGCTTCGGGCTGGTAGTAGTCGTAATAGGAAACGAAATACTCCACCGCGTTGTTCGGGAAGAACGCCTTGAACTCGCCATAAAGCTGCGCGGCCAGGGTTTTGTTCGGCGCCAGCACCAGCGTGGGCCGATTGATCTGCGCAATAACGTTGGCGATGCTGAAGGTCTTGCCCGACCCGGTCACCCCGAGCAGCGTCTGATGCGCCAGGCCGGCTTCGATGCCTTCGACCATTTGGCGAATGGCTTCGGGTTGATCGCCGGCGGGTTCAAAACGGGTGACGAGCTGGAAATCCGACATAACGTACCTCTTTCAAGTCACCCCAGGCTGGACACCGCCGAGGACGAAAAAAGCTCAGCGACCCGCGAATAGTCATCGCAGGTTGCAGGAAAAAACCATGATAGCTGTAGAAGTGGAGGCGAATGTGACGGGTTTCAAGGCAATCGTCCTACTTGCCGTCTACGATCAAGGTGGCAGTGGGACTAACCGTCGGCAAATAAACCGAAAAACTTGGCCTAAAAGCCGTTTCGGTGGTCGCCCTGCGCGGTGCGGGCCTCTATACTAGCTCCCCGTTTGTGCACCGCTCTAGTGCATTCGGCTGGAGCGCGACACGTCCCTCCATTCCCCCATAGAGCTGCCGCAAAAATGAGCCTGTTCTCCGCTGTCGAAATGGCACCACGCGATCCAATCCTGGGCCTCAACGAAGCATTCAACGCCGACACACGAACCACCAAGGTCAACCTTGGCGTGGGCGTTTACTGCAACGAAGAGGGGAAGATTCCACTCTTGCGTGCCGTTGCCGAAGCGGAAGCCGTTCGCGTGGCGCAACACGCCGCCCGTGGCTACCTGCCGATCGACGGCATCGTGGCTTACGACCAAGCCGTGCAAACGCTGCTGTTCGGTGCTGACTCGCCGCTGCTGAGCGCTGGCCGCGTGATCACCGCCCAAGCCGTGGGCGGCACCGGCGCGCTGAAAATCGGCGCCGACTTCCTCAAGCAACTGCTGCCGAACGCCGTGGTTGCCATCAGCGACCCGAGCTGGGAAAACCACCGCGCGCTGTTCGAAACCGCCGGTTTCCCGGTGCAGAACTATCGCTACTACGACGCTGCCACCCACGACGTCAACCGTGCCGGCCTGCTCGAAGACCTCAACGCCCTGCCGCCACAGTCCATCGTGGTGCTGCACGCCTGCTGCCATAACCCGACCGGCGTAGACCTGAGCCCGGCCGACTGGCAAGACGTGCTGAATGTAGTCAAGGCGAAAAACCTGGTGCCGTTCCTCGACATGGCCTATCAAGGCTTTGGCGACGGCATCCACGAAGACGCCGCTGCCGTGCGCCTGTTCGCTGAATCGGGCCTGACCTTCTTTGTGTCCAGCTCGTTTTCCAAGTCGTTCTCGCTGTACGGCGAACGCGTGGGCGCGCTGTCGATCGTCAGCGAATCCAAAGAAGAAAGCGCGCGCATCCTGTCGCAGGTCAAGCGTGTGATCCGCACCAACTACTCCAACCCGCCCACCCATGGTGCGGCGATCGTGGCGGCGGTGTTGAACAACCCCGAGCTGCGCGCCCAGTGGGAAGCCGAACTGGCCGAAATGCGCCTGCGCATCCGTGGCATGCGTGAGCAGATGGTCGCCGAACTGGCCAAGGCCGCACCGGGCCACGACTTCAGCTTCGTCGGCCGCCAGCGCGGGATGTTCTCCTACTCCGGCCTGAGCGTTGAGCAAGTGACGCGCTTGCGCAGCGAGTTTGGTATCTACGCGCTGGACACCGGGCGTATTTGTGTCGCGGCGCTGAACCAGTCGAACATTGGTGCTGTGACCCAGGCGATTGTTCAAGTGCTGTAAGCCTGCAAGGCTGTACGAAGGGGAAGCCAATGGCTTCCCCTTTTTTTGTTGTGGCTGTATGTGTTGTGGCGAGCGGGCCTGTTGTGGCGAGCGGGCTTGCTCGCGTTGGGCTGCGCAGCGGCCCCAAAACCCGGCGACCTTGAACTAACTGAAGGAATGCAGTGCCTGAACAAGGGGACGCTACGCGCCCCAACGCGAGCAAGCCCGCTCGCCACAACAACCCGTTAGACTGAACCCCCGACTGCCCCTTTGCTGTGAGAGCCCTATGAGAGACGACGACCTGGACCTGCGTGCCGACCGCGATGAACTGCACGACTTCACCCCGCGCGCGCCGCAACCCAAGCGCCAGAAAAGCCTGGTGCTGCAAGTGGCGCTCGGGGTGTTCCTCGGCGGATTGGCCTTGTGGCTGGTGCAACTGGGCGCGACCGCGATAATGGCCAAGCTGGCAATGGGCACTTTCCAGTTCGGCGGCTGAACACACGCCCACCAAGTTTTATGGCGTTTCCACAGCCCGTTCCTCAAGCAACTTCACAAAGCTGTTCAAACTCTGCGACACCGTGCCCCGGCGCCAGATCAGCCACGTGTGCAACGTGCGAAAATTGTCGGCCAACGGCCACACACTCACCGCGGTAAACCCTGGCATGCTTTCCAGCATGCTGCGCGGCATCAGCGCCAGGCCAGCGCCTGCGCTGACGCAGGCGAGCATGCCGTGGTAAGACTCCATCTCGCAGATTTTGCCCGGCACCGCGCCGTCGTGTGAAAACCAGCGCTCGAAGTGATGCCGGTACGAGCAATTGGAACGAAAGGTGTAAATGCTCTCCCCCGCCACATCCTGGCCACGGGTGATGGGCGAGTGATGCAGCGGTGCGATCACCACCATTTCCTCTTCAAACACCGCCACCCCTTCCAGCGTCGCATGCAACACCGGGCCATCGACAAACGCCGCCGCCAGCCGCCCCGATAACACGCCTTCGATCATCGTGCCCGACGGCCCGGTGCTCAGGTCCAGCTCGACCTTGGTGTGTTTTTGGTTGTAAGCCGCAAGCAACGCGGGAATTCGCACCGCCGCCGTGCTCTCCAGCGCCCCCAACGCAAATGCGCCCTGAGGCTCCTCGCCCGCCACCGTCGCGCGGGCTTCTTGCACCAGGTCGAGAATACGCCGCGTATAGCCGAGGAAATTCCACCCGGCCGGCGACAGCCGCAGGCGGCTTTTCTCGCGGATAAACAATTGCACGCCCAAGTCCTCCTCCAGTTGCTTGATGCGCGTGGTCAGGTTCGACGGCACGCGATGAATCAACTGCGCGGCGGCGCTGATGCTGCCTTGCTCGGCAACGGCCTTGAAGATTTCCAGCTGCACCAGATCCAAGTCATTCTCCAATCGTGAACGTATTGCTTAATATTATTCAGTTTCCAGAAAACATACATCCCCGTAGGCTGAATCCATTCCACTCATTCAGCAGGACGGTGCCATGAACGCTATTTCTCAGCAGACCCACGCCTTATCGATCAACCCCGCCAACGGCGAAACCGTCGGCAGCTACCCCTACGAAACCGAAGCGCAACTGGACGCCACCCTCACCCGCGCCACCGGCGCATTCCGCACTTGGCGCCGCCAGCCGGTCAGCCAGCGCGCCGAATTGCTCTTGGCCCTGGCCGGTGCGCTGCGTGAGCAAGCCGAAGAAATGGCGCAGATGATCACCCTGGAAATGGGCAAGCCCATCGCTCAGGCGCGTGCCGAAATCGAAAAATGCGCACACCTCAGCGAATGGTACGCCGCCCACGGCCCGGCCATGCTTGCGCCGGAACCGACCCTGGTGGACAACGGCACCGCGCACATCGAATACCGCCCGCTAGGCCCGATACTCGCCGTAATGCCGTGGAATTTTCCGGTATGGCAAGTGCTGCGCGGCGCCGTGCCGACCCTGCTCGCCGGCAATACTTATGTGCTCAAACATGCGCCGAACGTGATGGGCAGCGCCTACCTGATGAAAGCGGCGTTCCAAAAAGCCGGCTTCGCTGAAGGCCTGTTCGAAGTGCTCAACGTGAACCAGGACGGTGTGGCCAACGCCATCGCCGACCCACGCATTGCCGCCGTCACACTCACCGGCAGCGTGCGCGCCGGCATGGCCATCGGCTCGCAGGCGGGTGCCGCGTTGAAAAAATGCGTGCTCGAACTGGGCGGCTCCGACCCGTTTATCGTGCTCAATGACGCCGACCTCGACGCCGCCGTGCAAGCCGCGGTGATCGGCCGCTTCCAGAACAGCGGCCAAGTCTGCGCCGCCGCCAAACGCCTGATCATCGAAGCCGGCGTGGTCGAAGCGTTCACCGCTAAATTCCTTGAAGCCAGCCGCGCGCTGGTGATGGGCGACCCGACCTCCACCCACACTTACGTCGGCCCCATGGCCCGCTTTGACCTGCGCGACGAGTTGCACGGCCAAGTGCAGGCCACGCTGGAGGAAGGCGCGAGCCTGCTGCTGGGCGGCGACAAAGTACCCGGCGCCGGCAATTACTATGCGCCGACCGTGCTGGCGGATGTCACCGACCAAATGACCTCGTTCAAACAGGAACTGTTTGGCCCGGTGGCCTCGATCATCACCGCCCGCGACGCCGACCACGCGGTGGCACTGGCCAACGACAGCGAGTTCGGCCTTACCGCCAGCATCTTCACCACTGATTCGGCAAAGGCACGCGACATCGCCAACCAGCTGGAAACCGGCGGCGTGTTCGTCAACGCCTTCAGCGTGTCCGACCCGCGTGTGGCCTTTGGCGGCGTGAAAAAGAGCGGGTTCGGGCGTGAACTGTCGCACTTTGGTGTGCGCGAATTCTGCAACGCGCAAACCGTGTGGCTGGACCGCACCTGAGCCAAGCGCCGTGGCGACACGGCGTCAGCTGCGAATGTGCCGCCGCACGCACTGCACCAGCCCGTCCAGTGCCTGCGATTTTACCGGCGCCTCCATGCACACCGTGTGTTCCCGCTCGCCTTCGGTGACGGTCAGGGTGTAATGCACCTGGCCTGGCTTGCAGCGGTCCGGGGCTGTGCTTTGCGGCAACTGAAAGAAGTTTGAGGCTTCAATCAGTTGCCGCAATTCCTGCTGGTCCGGCTCGGGCAGCGCGTCCAGGCGCACCGTGCGAGGTTTAGCCAAACCCGGAAAAAACGCCGGGCCGCCGTTTTCCTTGATCGAAATTTGCATGGCTATACCTCACTGCCCACGTGGTGTGTCAGACATTAATGCCAACCGCCGCCCAGCCTTCCTTGACCGCCTTCTGCTCCGCCTTGTTCACGCCGTAAAGTTGCCCGGCAATATCGTGGGTGATGCGCGCAAAACGCAAAAAACCCGAGTTCGGCCGCAGCCGCGAATCACGCAACGTGTCATACCAGATACGCCCGGCTTGCTCCCAGGCGAAACCGCCAATCCTGGTGGCGACTTGATAGAACGCATGGTTGGGGATACCGGAATTAATATGCACGCCGCCATTGTCGTCATAGGTGTGCACAAAATCATCCATATGCCCCGGCTGCGGGTCCTTGCCCAGCAACTTGTCGTCAAACGCGGTGCCGGGAGCCTTCATCGAGCGCAGCGCGACGCCGTTGATTTTTGGCGTAAACAGCCCTTTGCCCACTAACCAATCGGCGTCCTCGGCTTTTTCCTTCAACGCATATTGCTTGATCAGTGAGCCAAACACGTCTGACACCGACTCGTTCAACGCGCCCGACTGATTAAAATACATCAGCTTGGCCTCGTCCTCGGTGACGCCATGGGTCAACTCATGGCCGATCACTTCGAGCGCGATGGTGAACCGGTTGAATAACTGCCCGTCCCCATCACCAAAGACCATCTGGGTCGAATTCCAGAAGGCGTTGTTGTAATTCTTGCCAAAGTGCACGGTGGCGTCCAGCGCCATACCGGCATCGTCGATGGAATTGCGGTCGAACACCTCGTCAAAAAAATCGAACGTGGCGCCTAACCCATCGTAGGCCTCGTCGACCGCGGCGTCACCCTTGGCTGGCTGGCCTTCGCCACGCATCAGGGTGCCCGGCAGTGCTTCGCTGCCGTCGGCGCTGTAGATCGAGCGCCGTTTGCTCGCCCCTGCGGCCAGCAGCATGCGCGCCTGGCCTTTGGCTGGCACCGCGGCCATGCGTAACGATCGGAACGTGCTGTCTTTGGCGCGTGTACGCAAGGCAATTTCGCGTTGAGCCTTGTCACCGTTGCGCATGATTTGCTCAAGAATATAAGGCGGGATCAAGCAGAAAACCGGGTTGCGGGGATGGCGAACACACATTGGCTGACTCCATTTTTGCGAATGACTACTGTTCGGGTGGTTCTTTCAGGGTAGTCGGCCGATGGGTTATGTGTACCCATTAATGTCATCAAATTGTGTTGCAGTTGTGTGGATTCGAGCCCCGTGAGGAACGTCCGATGCCCGCCCGTAAAGCCACTGTCGACCTGTTACACCGCCCCAGACTCGCCGATCTGCGCCCGCTGATCGCGGCCAACCCGGCAATCGCCAACCTTGAGGCCCGCGCGCCCCAACCGCATGTTACCCCGGCCAAAGCGCTGCAGAACCGACGCGGTTATGCGCAAGACTTTCTCGGCAGCTTTGCGGTGCCGTGGCCCACGGTGGCTGATTCAATCGCCGAGGATGTGCAGCCGTTGGAAGGCGGCGGCGAGCGTCTGGACTACACGCATTTCTCGGTGACGATGTCGCGTTCGCGGCGCCTGGCGCTTTACGTGGGCGTCAATATCGACGGTGGCCAGCAGGTCGATATTATTCGCAGCAATGACGTATGGGCATACGATGGCCGTTTGCCCATCACCGCCCAGACAGGCGAAGAGCTTTACACCAACAACGGCCTGGACCGCGGCCACCTGGTGCGCCGACAAGACCCCAATTGGGGCGAGGACGCGAAAACCGCCAACGCCGACACCTTCCATTTCACCAACTGCTCGCCGCAGATGAGCGCCTTCAACCAGAAGACCTGGCTGGAACTTGAGGACTACATCCTTGACAACACGCGGCGCTGGAAAACACGCGCAACAGTGTTTACCGGGCCAGTGTTGGCTGACGACGACCGCGTTTACCGTGGGGTTAAAATCCCCAAGGCGTTCTGGAAAGTGGTCGCCTACCTCAGCGACGACGGCAAGCCATCCGCCAGCGCCTACATGATTGACCAAAGCCGCGAGCTGGGTGAGCTTGACCTGATATTTGGCCAGCTCAGAACCTACCAGCGCAGTGTGATTCAGATAGAGCAACTGACCGGTATCCGTTTTGCCAACCTGGCCGACTACGACGGGTTCAGCAACGAGGAGCGCGCCACCGGCACACGCATCGAAGCGCTTATCCACGGCCCTGCGGATATTCGTGTTTAACCGCACCCACCGGTAAGGCACCCACGGTGCCTTACATCAGGTTCGCCCGTGCCCGCGCAATCGACTACCATACCGCGCCGGTTCCCAAACGGGACTAACAGGGAATCCAACGCGCGGTACACCGC
The DNA here is from genome assembly GCF_002723595.1 of Pseudomonas sp. ICMP 460. Lineage (NCBI taxonomy): Bacteria > Pseudomonadati > Pseudomonadota > Gammaproteobacteria > Pseudomonadales > Pseudomonadaceae > Pseudomonas > Pseudomonas sp. ICMP 460. The sequence goes on along the minus strand of NZ_LKBR01000007.1, from coordinate 150,388 downwards.
GCCAATCGGAACTGCCCCCGCAACTGTAGATGCCGAGCCTGCTCCCAACTGCCACTGGACCGCGTCCGGGAAGGCGTGAGCAAGGCCGCGACGCATCAGTCAGGAGACCTGCCGGCCAAGCAAAATGACTAACCGGCGGGGTGTCCGGGAAGGACCTCCTTGCCCTGCAAAACCTGCAGCCTTCAAGGGCGTATTTCCGAGCCGTACCTCCCCTGCTTCGCCTACGGTTCACACGGAGATTGCGCCATGCTGTTACGCGTTACAGCCTTGATCACCGGCATGGGTTTCTGCGCCCTGGCCCACGCCACCAGCTACCCGCTGACGCTGCAGAACTGCGGCAGCACGCTGACCTTCGAGCACGCACCCGCGCGCAGTGTGACCATCGGCCAGTCTGCCACCGAAATGCTCTACGCCCTGGGCGTGGGCGATAAAGTGGTCGGCACCTCGCTGTGGTTCAACAGCGTTTCACCGTCATTCAAGGCGCAGAACGACAGCATCGAACGCCTGGCCGATAACGAGCCGAGCTTTGAAGCCGTGATCGCCAAGCGCCCGCAACTGGTGGCCGCCGAGCTGGAATGGGTGGTTGGCCCGCAAGGCGTGGTCGGCACCCGCGAGCAGTTTCACGAACTGAAAATCCCGACCTACCTGCTGCCGTCCGACTGCGAAGCCAAGGACAACCTGGTGGGCGCCGACGGCACGCGGCTGGCGCCATTCCGCATCGACACCGTCTATAAGAGCATCAGCCAACTGGCGGAGATTTTCGACGTACAGGCGCGCGGCCAGCAACTGACCGACGCGCTCAAGGCCCGCTTGGCCAACGCCGTCGCCACCGTGCAGAGCAAAGGCCTCAAGCACGCCAGCGCCGTGGTGTGGTTCTCCAGCGCCGAGCTCAACAGCGACCCGTACGTGGCCGGCCACAAGGGCGTTCCCGAGTTCATGCTGCAAACGCTGGGCCTGCACAACGTGGTGCAGTCCGATGAAGAGTGGCCAGCCGTCGGCTGGGAAACCATCGCCAAGGCCAACCCGACCTTCCTGATCATCGCCCGCATGGACCGCCGCCGCTACCCGGCCGACGACCATGAAAAGAAACTCGCGTTCCTGCGCAGCGACCCGGTCACGCGCAACATGGACGCCGTGAAAAACAACCGCATCATCATCCTCGACGCCCTCGCATTGCAGGCCAGCCTGCGCACCTTTGATGGCCTTGAACAACTGGCCAGCGCCATCGACGGCTACGACCTGCACAAATGATGCGCAGCCTACTCGCCCTGGCGCTGCTGTTGATCGCCGTACTCGCCGGGGCAGCCATCGGCGAAACCAACATCGAACCACAGGTGGTGTTGCAGGTGCTCGCCAACAAACTGTGGGCGGCGGGTTACGTGCTCGACCCGATCGACGAAGGCGTGGTGTGGAACTACCGCCTGACCCGCGCCCTGGTGGCCGCAGCCTGTGGCGCGGGGCTGGCCACGTGCGGGGTGATTTTGCAATCGTTGCTGCGTAACGCGCTGGCCGATCCGTACTTGCTGGGCATCAGCGCCGGCGCCTCAACTGGTGCGGTATTGGTGGCGTTGGTCGGCATCGGCGGCGGTTTGATTTCGTTGTCGGCGGGTGCATTTGCTGGCGCCATGGCAGCCTTTGCACTGGTGATTTTGCTGGCGCGCGTGAGTGGTTCGTCCAGCGCCACAGGGCAGGTTATTTTGGCGGGCATCGCCGGTTCGCAGTTGTTCAATGCCCTTACGGCGTTCCTGATCACCAAGTCGGCCAGCTCCGAGCAGGCGCGCGGCATCATGTTCTGGCTGCTCGGCAACCTCAGCGGCGTGCGCTGGCCTTCCGTGTGGCTGGCGGTGCCGGTGGCAGTCGCGGGTTTGGCGGTGTGCCTGTGGCACCGTCGCGCGCTGGATGCGTTTACCTTCGGCACAGACTCGGCGGCTTCACTGGGCATCCCGGTGCGGCGTGTGCAAATTGTGCTGGTGGGCTGCGCGGCGTTGGTCACGGCGGTGATGGTGTCGATTGTCGGCTCCATCGGCTTTGTCGGCCTGGTGATCCCGCACGCCGCGCGGCTGCTGCTCGGCACCGGGCATTCGCGGTTGCTGCCGGCCAGCGCCTTGGGCGGCGCGTTGTTTTTGATTGCCGCCGATGTGCTGTCGCGTACGTTGGTCAAAGGCCAGGTTATTCCGGTGGGCGTGGTCACCGCGCTGGTCGGCGCGCCGGTGTTTGCGCTGATTCTGATCGGCCGGAGAAACGCCCGATGAGCGCGCCGGTACTGAGCTGCCACGGGCTGGGCTTCAAGGTGCGTGAGACCGCGTTGCTGCGTGACATTCACCTGGAGGTTCAGCGCGGCGAAACCCTGGGCATTGTTGGCCCGAACGGCTCCGGCAAATCCACCTTGCTTAAACTGCTCGCGGGTTTGCGCACGCCTGCGGCCGGCGACGTGCAACTGGGTGGCCAGCGTTTGAGTGGATTGTCGCGCCGCGCGATTGCGCAAACGCTCGCAGTGGTGGAGCAACAAGCCGACACCTGCGACGCCATCCGCGTGTTCGACGCCGTGGCCTTGGGCCGCACGCCGTGGCTGTCGGCGCTGAGCCCGTGGTCCAGCGCTGACGATGCCATCGTGCGCCAAGCGCTGCATGACGTCGACGCCACGCACTTGAGCAGCCGTGCCTGGCGCAGCCTCTCCGGGGGTGAACGCCAACGCGTGCACATTGCCCGCGCACTGGCGCAACGGCCGCAGATTTTACTGCTGGATGAACCGACCAATCACCTGGATATTCAGCACCAACTGGGGATTTTGAAAGGCGTGCACGCGTTGCCCGTGACCACCTTGATTGCGTTGCATGACCTCAATCAAGCGCTGACCTGTGATCGCTTGGCCGTGCTGGACAAGGGCCGGTTGGTGGCACTCGGCAAGCCGCTGGAGGTGCTGACACCGCAGCGGTTGCTGGACACGTTTGGGGTGCAGGCGCATTACCTGAGCGACCCGTTTGACGGCGCGCTGATCTTGCGGCTGCGCCCCAACTAGCTGATGAAACAATCCCGTTTTAAAGCCGAACACGGTCAACTGTGGGAGCGGGCTTGCTCGCGATAGCGGTGTATCAGTTGAAAACTACTTACCTGACACAGCGCAATCGCGAGCAAGCCCGCTCCCACAATTAATGGGGTCAGCCGCGCGTCCGCGCCGTGATCCACGTTTGGCTATAAGCCAGCACCTGAGCCGCCATCGCCACCGGAAAGTGAATAAACCCATGCGCAGACTCCGGCAACAGGTGCGCTTGCACCTGCGCAACGGCGCCCCATCGCTCGGCGATCAGCAGCGTGTCATCCTTGAGCGGGTCCAACTCGCCGACAAACATCAGTGCCGGCGGCAGCCCGGTAAAGTCGCCATACAACGGTGACAACGGCGGCTGGCGACGCGCTTCATCGGTCAACCCTGGCGTCAGCAGGCGCAGCGCCTCGACCATGCCGGGGCCATCCAGCAACAACGTGTGCGGCCCGGCTGCGCGTACGCTTGGCGTACCGCTCAAGTCGTAAACACCGTAATACAACACCGCGCCGCGGACCCGTTTGAGCAAGTCCGGCCATTGCTTGAGCGCCAGCAACGTCGCCGCCGCCAAGTGCCCGCCGGCCGACTCACCGACGACGATCACCGGCAGGCCGGCAAACTCATCGCTACCGAGCAGCCAACGTGCGGCAGCCAGGCAGTCTTCCATCAGCCCTTCAACCGGCGTGTTAACCGCTAGCCGATAATCCACCGACACCACCGCCACGTCGCACGCGTGGAGCATGCCGAGGTTGAGGTCATCGTCCATCTGCGCATTGCCGATCACCCAACCGCCGCCGTGAATGTCGAGCACCACGCCTTTGGCCTTGCCCTGCGGCCGCAGAATGCGCACCGGCACTTGAACGCCGCCCACACCGACCCGGCGGGTTTGCACAGCAGGCGCCTTTTTGAGCGTTTGGCTGGCCCGCAACAGCGCCTGAATCAAGCGTGGCGTGACGCGGTTGCGGATTTTAAAGCGCGGCAACCACGCGAGTTTTTTATTGAATTGCCGCATCTGCGCCAGTTCTGGCTCACTGGCAGGCCACCGTGTGTAAGCCATCAGCGGTTATTGCGCAGGATCGAGAAATTCAACGCCGCCGCCACACACAGCCACGCCAGGTAGGGGAACAGAATCAACCCGGTAATCAGGTCCAGGCGCACGGCCAGCACCACCATGGCCGCGACGGTGAGCCACAGCAGCAAAATAATCACCATGCCGGCGAGCACGTGATGCGCGCCAAAAAACACCGGTGTCCACAGCGTGTTCAAGGCGATTTGCGCCGCCCACAAGGCCATTACCGTTTGGCTGCCCGGGATCAGGCTCAAGCGGTAGCCGGCCCACGCGAGCAGCAGGTAGATGATCGACCAGGCGACCGGGAACAACCAATTAGGCGGCGTAAAGCTCGGTTTGATCAGCGCTTCATACCAGGCGCCGGGCTTGAAGATGACGCCGGTGCTGGCGGCGGCGGCGCAGGCGAGCAGGAAGATAAAGAAGGTCATGGCGGGTCCTTGGCGGTTCGTTTGAAGCTTGGACGTGCAACAGGCAGGCAAAAGTTCACAGAAACCGTCGACGATTAATCCGGCTGCACAATCCTCAGCCACGGCCAGCGTGCCTGATAGCTGCGCGCCTTCTGATCAAACAACGCAGGCTCGCGGTGGTTGGGGTTGATGCGCAGCACGCCCTGCTCCACATCGTCCAAACCAAACGGCGCGTAAACCTCGCCCGTCGCAATCTCCAGCCCGATGCACGTACCGGCCACCAAATAACGGTCAACCCCCTGTTTAGCCGAGTGCAGTTGCGCGTAGGGCCGACCAAAACGCTCAGCGTACCAAAGGTGAACGCGCGCCTGATTCTTGACCTCAACATTCACGCCCAAGTCCTGAAACAGCCGGTCGGCCGCGCGGATCACCGTGTCTTCCGCCTCCCAGGACAGGTCGGTGTCGAAGTAAAAAACGTCGTAGTCCTTTACGCCCTGAGCAGCGGGAAGATTCGATTGATGGTTCCACACCGCCTGGAACAGACAGCCCGCCGTCAGCATGCACTGGTCCACACCGAGGTCCGGCAGACGCGCAATAATTTCAGCGTTGACGGGGTTGGCCATGGCCAGTTCAAGCAGGGTTTTGACGGTCAATGTCATTGGCGGTCCTTCGGTACTGTGGCAAGCAGGCTTGCTCTGCAGAGCGGGCTTGCTGTGGCAAACGGGCTTACTGTGGCATGCAGGCTTACTGTGGCGAGCGGGCTTGCTCGCGTTGGGCTGCGCAGCAGCCCCAAAACCAGCACACACCATGCACCAGAAAAACCAGACCCCACAAGCCCCGTGCATTAAGCACACAGCACCTTGCTCCATTGCCTACGCGTACGTCAGAATCCGCCGACTTGTGCACCAAGGTGCCCGTCTCTAAGGTTGCTCGGTCGCTGAATCTCTCAGTGATCGGGTTTAGTAGCCTACGGTTTAACCTAACACGTGCATAAGTCTCATCTTTCAGACGTTCCTGTCTGTGCTCGATGGTGGCTGTGCGCAGGGCGCCCTCGGGCGCGCCGGTTTTGTTAGGTTCCACCGGTCTACTAACCTGCGTTCAGCTACCACCCTTTCGTTTAGTAGCGATGAGGTTGTGGCCCAAGCAAGGAACTTGACAATGGTTAATATCAACCCGGATTCAACCACGCTCTACACCGTCGCTGCCGACGCCAGCACCGAAACCCTGATCACCAACAGCTACGAAACCTTCACCTCAGTCAGCACCTTGCTGCTCGCCCTGTCCGAAGACCTGTGCGGCAAACACCGCGACATCGCGCTGGCCATCCACCAACTGAGCGAACTGGGCGTGCTCCTCACGGCCAAACTCCTCGACCGCGAAGCGCCCTGCCCTGGCTAACGCCCCGTCAACTCAACGCCGCGTCGTCGCACAGCATCTGCAACGGCACGGCAATGAGCCGTTCTCAATTAACCCCAGGGTAGCTGTCCACGTATTGAATCTTGAAGTCCGGGTAGGAATCGACAATCTGGACCTTGTAGTCGGGGTAGCTATCAACGATTTTCCATTTGCCGACCGAGTCGGGGTAGCTATCCACCTGTTTCACTTTAAGGTCGGGGTATTGGTTTACCACTTTGACCTTGTAGTCCGGATAGCTATCAACAAACTGGATCTTGCCGTAGATCTTCGAGACATCCACGTTGGTATCGGCAGAAGCGCAGAACGCGCAGCTCAGCAGCAGTGACGCGACAGCAACTTTAAACATGAAAGCTTCATCCTGAAATGTAGGGCGCGCAGTATGCCGACGCGCCACAAACGGTACGAGGAGCTGCAAGCCAATTAACACTCGAACTCAGTCGATTACAAAACCACAGCGCGGCTGTTTGCTTTGGACCACAACATGTACACACCATCAATCAACTCTTGAGCCAGAGCTTGTTGCTGATCTGGATCACGAAGAACATTGAGGTCCACGCCTTTCGGATTTTTAAAGTTTAGATCCTGCGACGGGTAGCGCCAGAAAAACTCATCCACCTCACCGTCACCCCTTGGCAGCTGACTGGTCAGAGTCATCAACGCTTCAACGGCGCCTTCGCGCTCATCATCGAGGGGGTGATAACCGAAATAAAGACAGTGGTCCAACTCGATATAGGCATATCCCGGCACCATGCCTAGAGGGTAATACAAACCGAAGTGCCGATTGCTTTTTGACTTAGTGTAGTAGTTGCGGATGGTGTCAATATCCGCAGTATCATCAGGTGCCGGCATCTGCGGATAGGTTTTCAACTGATACTCCCGCATGCGCTCCCAGAGCTCTGCCTGCAGCTCCACCTGCACTTCTTTGTAAGCACGATTAATGTCGGCTACGAGCAGGAGATTGTCACCTTCCTTCAGCTTTTTCTTCAACTCTTCCATGTATTTCCCGCCCTGATCAGTGGATGTCAGCCTTTGCAGCAATTCAATATATTGGAAAATAGACTCGCGTAACCCTGCGTTGCGGGCCACTAAAGGCAAGCATCGTTCCAGCCATCGGATGACATCGGTTTCATAGCTGATGAGACTGACGTCAAGCTCCTTTTTGCTGTGCTCCGCCGGCTCCGAACCGTCCAATGTCAGGTACAAGATCCAAGTCTCCCGGTAGCCTTCACGCTTGACGAGTTGATCGTAACGATAGAGCTGCTCATAGGCATCGCGTGCGTAGATCTTATTTTCGATGACGATGGCCTGGCCTTGCCGGTTGCGGACGAACACATCGATACTTTTGTATTCGGCGTGCACGGTCGCGGTGTTAACGTCAAATCCTTCGACCTTCATCACTTCAAGAAACGTACGTAATAAATCCACGCCACAGCCGTGTGAGCCATGGGGATCAAGTAGATGAGAGAGGAAACGGGAATGTAAATAGACTTCGTCGCTACTGGTTCGCAGTACCGAAAAAAGGTTGAAGCCAGGCTCCCGGTGATACTTGGCCCGCAGAATTGCCGTGCAGGGAAGCAGATCGCTCATTTATACATCCTTGTTAACGATACGGTTTTGATAGAGGCCGACACTGTGCAGCGGCCATGAGAATAAGCAAGTGAAGCAGGCTCAACACTCGGACATTCCCGTTGATATGAACGAGCTTGCAGCAAGAAGTCTTCGCTCCCGTCAGCAGCCTGCTCGACATGCCTGTCAAACACCGCGACATCGCGTTGGCCATCCACCAACTGAGCGAACTGGGCGTGCTCCTCACGGCCAAACTCCTCGACCGCGAAGCGCCCTGCCCTGGCTAACGTTTAGCCCTTTAGCTCGCCGGCGCGGTTACTCGCCGCGTCGTCATACGCCACATACAACGACTCGGCGATTTGGCTTTTAATGGCTTTGGCCGATTCCAGCCCCAACACGAAACCTTCGGCTTTGCCGCCAGCGCGGTTGAGTTCTTCGTGGGTGGCCGCGCCGGTGATAGCGTCGAGCAGTTTAGTGGCGTGAGGGCCAACGCCTTTGGGAAGCGAGATTTGGTCGATGGTCATGGCAGTACCTTAAAAGATAGAAGTCGGTAGCGCGTGAACCACTGCCGGGGATGGCATGGTAGCCCTGTTGGCAAAGAAAGGGGCCGCTTTCGCGCTGACAGCGAGTCACCAAAGTGTCTTCGTCCCGTCGCGACGGGGTGCCTTGGTTCAAAATCATCGGCACGCTGTTAATCTAAGGCGTTTGCGCACTCGGGGAGCCCCTATGAAATTAACCAAACGCGACAACGCCCGCCTCGAACGCCGCCTTGTCGCCACCCTCACCGAGGCCTGCGAAACCGCCAAAGGCGACATTCCAGGGTTCATCTGGCTGACACATACCGTCGACTACGCAGCCTTCGCCAACAGCCTTCGCGTGACATGGGTGTTCGACACGCGGGCCAATAAGGACCAGGCCTTGGCCGGCGGAGCAGGCGAACGGATGCGTGAGCTGACCGCCGCTGCGCTGCACGACACCGACGCGCCGCCCGTGCCCTTGGAGCGCTGCGTGCAGTTCGATTGCGAAGAAGATTGCAGCGCCCAGCACGGCGGCGATTGGCGCGCGCGCCTGGCCCGCCGGTAAAGCAGCGACTCGCCCGCTAGGTCGTTTAAATCAGCTGTTCACACAGGAAGGGGGTGCTGACGAGTTTGGAAGTGGGGTGAAAGGCGAATAAACGCGTGGCAACCAGCAAGTAAGCGACTTCCTCGGACGACATGAACGCCATGCCTCCCAGAATTTCGAAGGCGCGCGTGCTAATACGGTTCACGGCCGCCTGTATGGAAAACCTTGTTGCCTGTGCACGCGCCAAGTCACTGCGCAAAAATCGGTTTTCGTCAATCGAGCCGGCCAAACCGCGCAGTGCCATCGTGGCGCCTTGCAGGTCAATCAGCAGCGCCGCTCGGTCATCAAGCGAGCCTTTATTGGCTGACAAGGCCCGTGACGCCAGCGCCGAGGCCATGCCCAGGTAAGACGCCGACGCCAGCAGTTGAAACCAGATCGCCAACAAGTGGTTCCCCGTGCCCTGCTGCGCGTCATCCAGTTGATCATCGACGGCAGCGCTGAAACACATCATGGCGTCGGGAACCATCAAGTTATTGAAGGTCACTTCGTGGCTGTCTGCCGCCAGCAAGTGCGGCACAGACCAGAACGGCGTGCGCTCGATACTGGCGTCGCCCGCAAAACCTACGCCAATACCCACATGGGTCTCACCCTCCGGGTCAAGGTAGTTGACGCCAAACGTGATCACGTCAAAGTTATGCGTCATCGTGCAAGGTTTCTTGCTGCCATTAACCAAGTAACCGCCCGCGATTTTCTCGACGGCCATCGTCGATTCCAGAATAGGTGCATGCGCACGCCCTTCGGAAAACCCGGAAGCCACCAATAAGTTGTCGCGTGCGACCAGGCCTAACAACCCCTGAATGTCCGGAAAGAACCGCGCAGCCGCCATCATCCCGGCGACGGTGTGGTGATGCATGGTCATCATTAACGCCAGCGAAGGGCAATGCGCACCGACCCACGTGTGCAGTTGCGCCAGTTTCAGCGCACTGATACCCGCTCCGCCCAATTCCTTTGCGACGGCCAGGCCGGGCAGGCCAACCGATCGGAACATGTCGGCCAATCGTTTCGGCTCGCCGCGCTCAAGATCAAGCAACGAGGCCGCTTCGAGAAAGTCGACCATACGCGGCATCAGTTCGAACGCGGTGTTTCTTTCGTCGTGTAAGTACATGGTAATAAGCGTCTTCATTCATAAGTGTGAGCGTCAGCCAGCACATTGATAATTTCATTATCACGTGGCGTCGGTGCGCGCTTTATAACGGCTGATCTTTTTTACCGTTAACCTGCGCACAGTGGCCGTTCAGTTTCGACAGCGGTGACAGCATAAAAAAATCCGCTGAGTTGTAATCACGGTCCCACGCGGGATGGCCACAGACCCACGCGCCCCTGCGCAAAAGCCCCTTTAACAAAGGCGGGATGACGGGCACATACGCGGCGTCAAAGGCGTGAATGGGAAAGGGGTCATATGGCGTCACGCGAAACTCGGCGGGCGCACAATGTTTTGAGGTAAAAGCGTGATACAGGGCTGTGGCATTCTGGCCCCCGTCCGATGCACTGACACTGGAGCAACTGATCAGGTATTCACAGCGTTCACGCTGGATATACCTCGCCAGGCCGCCCCACAAGAGCCTGAGGACGCTGCCACTGCGGTAATCTTGATGAATGCAAGCATGGCCCAGTTCGATAACAGAGCTGCGTACAGGACCCAGGCCACTCATGTCGAACTCTTGTTCGGCATAATAGCGCCCCATGCGGTGGGCCGCTGTTGGGCTCATGACGCGATACGTGCCCACCACGCATGACGTTTTAGTATCGCGAACAATTATGTGATCGCAGTAGTCATCGAACTCATCCGCATTAATGCCGCCCGCATTGGCCACTGCCGACATCTCGAACACTTGATTAAATACTGTAAACCGTAGTTGTTGAGCTTCGCGTACCTCTTGCGCAGTCGTGGCAAGGCTGACTACCAACGTCACTTGCTGCATACGTCTTCCCTTCAGTACTTAGATTAACTGTCCACTTAATAAGCGGATATTAATCGGCACCCTGGAAACGACCCTATCGGCAAAATCCGAAGCCCTTGCTGATTTCTCCGTGCGTGTTTGGTCTCATTCGGAACTGGCAGTGTCATGCGGCTTGAATCAACGCCCAGCACACCGCCCGCTGCGCATACAGTCACTGCGTTAAAACAGGGTGCATTAATGCTCACACCTATCGCGCGTTCCGACGTGTCGTTACTGCACTACCCCGGCTGCATGGTGTGTGAAGTCGCCTTGGCGATTGAGCAACTGGCGGATCATTACCCCGTGCGCGTTTACACGCCTGCCGCGGCCGCGCACCAGAGCTCCCAAGGTTTGAAGATAGAGGCGCGCGGCCACTACGCCGCGCTCGCCAGCGTGACGGTTATATCGAACGGCCTGAATACCCGCCGTGCTAACGCTCGACGATAGCTCCGCGGCTATTTGGCAAACGCGTACTCCCCGCCCTGCTCCACCGCCTTGCGATAAGCCGGCCGCGCCTGGAACCGCTGCACCCACGCCGCCAGGTTCGGGTAGGCCTGCAATTTGCCTTGCGCCTTGGCGATCTCGCCGATAAAGCTCATTTGTACGTCGGCGCCGCTCAGTTCGTCACCCAGCAAATACGCGGTGTCCGCCAGCACGTCGTTCAGGTAGCCGAGGTAATTGGCCACTTCCGACTCAATACGCGGGTGCAACGGCGTGCCCGCGTCACCCAGGCGGCCGACGTAGAGGTTAAGCATCAGCGGCAGCATGGCCGAACCTTCGGCGAAGTGCAGCCATTGCACGTATTGGTCGTAGGTGGCGGTGGCAGGGTCGGGTTGCAGGCGACCCTGGCCGTGGCGGCGGATCAGGTAGTCAATAATCGCGGCGGATTCGATCAGCACGAGCGCGCCGTCTTCAATCACCGGCGATTTACCCAACGGGTTGATGGCCTTGAGTTCGGGTGGCGCAAGGTTGGTTTTCGGGTCGCGCTCGTAGCGCTTGATTGCGTATGGCAAGCCGAGTTCTTCAAGCAGCCAGAGGATGCGTTGCGAGCGAGAGTTGTTGAGGTGGTGGACAGTGATCATAAAGGCTCCGCTGAACTAGAGTGGGTGTATAGCAAACAGACTACGCGACCCCCGTGGAGTGCCGTGAATCCAGGCGACCCATTGCCCTGACTCAAACATAGTCATACGATGACTGATCACAACCATAAAAATAAAGGATCACTCGTGAGTAAACCCCTTCTCATGGCCGCCGCTGTCGTGTGCGGCCTCAGTGTGCACGCGAACGCCGCCACTTTTGCGTATATCTCCAGCCCCGGCGACGGCCTGATTTCCCACTATCGCCTGGACGAAAGCAACGGCGCACTGAGCCTGATCGATCAGGTGAATGCCGGCGATCAGGTCAACCCGATGGCCCTCAGCCCCGACGGTAAAACCTTGTTTGCGGCGTTGCGGGTCAAGCCGTTTCAGGTTCAAGGGTACAGCGTCGACCCCACGACTGGGCGGTTGACCGCGCAGTCCAAGGCGCCGTTGGCGGAAAGCATGGCGTATCTTGCGACTGACCGCGCCGGGCGTTACCTGCTCGCCGCCTCTTACGGTGCCGACACCCTGAGCGTGCAAGCGATCGACGCGGCTGGAAAACCCTCCGGCACCCTTCAGACCTACAAGACCGGCCCCCATGCGCACTCGCTGCGCACCGACCCGAGCAATCGCTTTGCCTACGCGGGCAACTTGGGCGCGGACCATGTGCTGCAATACCGTTTTGATGCCAACACGGGCGCGTTAACGCCGATTGGCAGCGGCTATGTGAGTGTTCCGGCCAATACCGGGCCGCGGCACCTGGCCTTTTCTGCGGACGGCAAATACCTCTACGTGGTGGGTGAAATGAGCGGCACCGTCAGCGCATTTTCCATCGATGGCAGCACCGGCGCACTGACCCAAACAGGCATGGCGAACGGCATTCCCGAGCGTTTGAAATTGGCCCATGGCGAAGTGCGTGACGCGCGCAACAATGACCTCAAGGACGACCCGACGCCGCGTATTTGGGCAGCAGACCTGCGCATGTCGCCGAACGGCAAGCTGCTACTGATGAGCGAGCGCACCAGCAGTTCGGTGTCGGTGTTTGCGGTGGACACCGCCACGGGTGGCATAAAGTTTGTCGATAACTACCCGGTCGCAGAGCAGCAGCCGCGCAATATCGCCTTTTCACCGAATGGCCACTGGTTGCTGGTGACCGGTGAAAAAAGCGAGAAAGTCGGCACCTACGCGGTCAGCGACACAGGTGCCTTGAAGCGTGTGGGCGAAGCGCCATCGGGCAAAGGTGCGCTGTGGATTGAGATCCTGCACACCTCAGCGCAATAGCCCTCAGCCCAACCTGAAGCGCGCGGTATTGTCACTCAACGCCTGGCTGCCCTTGCTCAGGGTGTCTGCCGCGCGGTTGACGGCTCGCGCGCCATCGAGCAAACGCCCGGCGGCCTGATCAACTTGTTGGATGTTGCCGCTGACCTCGTCGGCGGTGGCCGCCTGTTCTTCTACTGCCGTCGCGATCTGCGCCAGGGTGTCGGTGACGTTTTGCACCGCGCCGGCGATCTCGCCCAGCCGCGTGCCGAGCCCGGTGACCGACTCCGCATCGGTCAGCGCCTGTTCGCAGGCGGCACCCATCAGCGTCACCGCTTGGCTGACCGTCGCGCGCAGGCTGTCGACCGTGCCGGCGATCTGCGCCGTCGACGCCTGGGTGCGTTGCGACAGGCTGCGAACCTCGTCCGCCACCACCGCAAAACCACGGCCCTGCTCGCCTGCGCGTGCAGCCTCGATGGCCGCGTTGAGCGCCAGCAAGTTAGTTTGTTCGGCGATGCCGCGAATGGTGTCGACCACCGATTGAATCTGTTGCCCTTGCTGGCTGACTTGCTCCAACGCGTTGGCGGTGTCGGTCAGGCGCTGGTTGAGTTGCTGGATGCTGGCCGTGGTGCGCTGGCTGTCGCGGCTGCTGTCTTCGGCAATGCGCCGGGTTTGCTGGGCGCTGCCAGCCGCTTGTTCGCAGCTTCTGGCGACGCCCATCGAGGTGGCCGCCAGTTGCGTGGCGGCGGCGGCGATCTGGCTGATTTGTGACTGTTGGTCTTCGACCTCTGTAAGGGTGCTGCCGGACTGCGAATTCAGCGTGAGCACGGCCGAGCCGAGCAGTTGGGTCTCGTGATTAACCCCGAGCAGGCTGGTGCGCAATTGCACCACCGCGACGTTGAGCGCGGTGCTGATGGCGGCCAGTTCGTCACGGCCTTCCACCGCCACTTCGACGCACAGGTTGCCGTCGCGCAGGGACTCGGCGAGCGTGGTAATGCCGCTGGCGCTGCGGTGAATAGCAGCTTGCAGGCACATAAACAGGTACAGCGCCGCCAATGCCAACAGGCTGAAGGTCGCCACCACCGGGATGAAGTGCCGGAACGACAGGTCGCGGTAGTAACTCAAGCGCTGATCCATCGAATTCAGCGATTGGTTGCGCAACGTACCTAACGCGCCAAGCATGCTGTCGACACTGCGGTCGAAGCCCGCCATGTCAAGCTTGATGGTGCCGCCAAAAACGCCGTCGTCCAACAGCTTGAGTTGGTTATCGAGCAATTGCAGGCTGCTGTCGTATTGCGCCGTCCACGGTTCGAGCCCCTCATATTGCTTGGCTTTGAGCGAGGCGGCGGCCTTGACCAATTGGTCGCGTGCATCGCCAATGCGGCTGCGCAGGTCACGCATCTGCAAGCGGCTTTGCAAGGTGAACTGCCCCGAAGCGATGGACGACTCGCCAACACTTGCCATACGACCAACGCGCTCGATCAGGTCCGGCGTCTGCTGGGTGGAAATTTGCATCAGCGTGTAGGTTTCCAGCCAAGGATCGAGGATCAGGCCAGTGTCGAGAGCAATCTGCTCGCGCAGCGCTTGCACGGCGGCCAGGGCGGCGGTGAAGCGGTCGTAACCATCCGGCCACCAGCCCACAGTGCGCAGGGCTTGTGAGTCCATGCCCTTGACGGTCGCCTGCAACGCCTCGAAACGCGTCAAGGTGTCGGCGCTGGCATGCTCGGCTTTGAGCGAGTCGCCCAGCGCTTGCAGGCTCTTCAGGATGACCGGGCTGCCGGCATCGACCTTATCCATCGCCGCCTGAACCGCAGGCGTTTGGGTGTGCAGGATGTCCACCGCTTTCCAGCGCGCCGCCAGGTTACGCTGGGCCGTCAATTGCCCATCCAGAGCCTCCATGGCCAATAGCTGGCTGACGCCAGACTTCTCGCTGGAAATCACCGCTAATTTTTCGCGATAGTCCTGGCCGATCATCCACAGGCTGCCCACCAGAGGCAGCATGAACATGATGAACAGAATCTGGAATTTGCGCGCAAAACCGAAACGCCCGAGCAGGCGGATACCGGGTGATAAAAGACTGTGCATGGCCGACTAACCCCTAAAACAACCCACACGGTGCACCGGCGGGCGAAGCCTTGATATAACTAACGGCAAAATGCCATGTCATTGATTAGCTTGGCTCTAGCAAGATACGGGCCGCTGGTGAAGAAGCCGTAAATAGGCGGTGCGCCGATGAAACAACCCGGTAGCGCGCGCTAAAATGGGGCGAAAGCACTCAGCGTGAAGCGTAGAAATGTAACCCGATTTTACATCGGCACAGGCGTCAGGCTGATACTCGTCGCAAAGTCAGCGTTCGGCAAGTTCTGACGCGAGGATTCTTCGGCTGAAGGGTGTCATTCGGGCAGGACTTTAATGCGCAAAAACTTTTATCGTCGAACGCTGGCGTACGCTCTAAGGCGTCACACGTGCGACCGCGCCCTGGGCCTGGTCCAGCCAGCTTTGGGAAGGTGGTACCTGGGCTTCTAATGCCTGCGAGGCTTTGAGTATCTCGATCAAGTCTTGAGTCGTGGCGGTGCTCGCCGTCAATGCAGGCGGCACCGGCAAGGCTTGCACCGCTTCTGACGCAGCGCCGGTCTCAACGGTAAAGGCGCGAATCGCCTCCAGCCCCTCAAGCATCGGCAGTGTCAGGCCGGTGACACGGTCAAACGCACGGATGCTGGGGAAGTCCACCTTGCCGCGAATCACCGGCGTGCCCAGCGACGGGACAACCAGCCCGATCAGGTAGCGTGGGTTGCGGCGTCTGATCGTCAGGCCAACACTGGCGACCGCCAACCCCACGCCCACCACGCGTTCGGCGGTGACCAACAGCGATAGCGGGTTATTGGTTTCAGTGTCGAAAAATATGCCGCGATAACGAAAGGAGTCGCTGAAAATTTCCCGTTCATTCAAGGCCGCGTTCATAAACCAGGCGCGCGAGTCGTGCACGTGTTCATCAAACATCTGGATGATCGGGTAGACTTTGTCGTTTAACGATTTGCCGTCTGCGCCGAACAAGTTGGCGTAGTTCATCTCGCCGGCCTCGCGCAGGTCGGCATAGTGCTGGGCTTCGTCTTGCGCGTTGGTCATGTACACAAGGCCACCGACCAAGGTGTTGGCAAGCGTGCCAAGGCTGAACAGTTCACCGGCTGGCCAGGTCCATTCCGGCACATAATCGCGCCGAAAATCGGCCATGGCGTTGAGCAACTGGCGGCAATCCAGGTTCGGTTCATACACTTTGCTGGTGTTAAAAGCACTTGAGGCGCGGGCGCCGGTGCGACGTTCGTAGTTCAGCTTGATCAGTTGATTATCGTTTTGCGTGGCCAACTGACGTTCAGACCAGACCGGCGCCGGGGTGCCCGCGCGGTTGGCGGCATCTTCCTCAAGTTGCAGGCTGTGTAAGGCTTCAAAGGCGGCGACTTCCTCGGCGGTCATGTCTGCCGCGGGGCCGTTTTTCATCAGGCGGGCGTAAAAGTCGGTGTGTTTGGCACGGCCCTTGGCATAACGGCTGATTCGCCAACCGGTGATATGCCCGGCTTCGCGGGCCATGACCGCTTCCAACGGGCCGTTGTCCATGGCGTCGAGCCAGATGTTGAAGCGTTCGATGAGTTGGGGGCCTACGTCGTACTCGTTTCGAGTTTCACCATCCATAACTCGCCAAGGCCAGCGCGCTGCTAACTCACTCCCGAGCGCATCTTTGGGAGCCTGCAACGGCGCACCAATTTTGTAGGCCTCACTGTACATATGGTGCAGAGCGAGTTGCGACAACACCATATGGCCGCCCTCGGCGGCCTTGCCTTGGTCGCCCGGCGGGTAGCCGCCGCCAACGTCGGAGTGCATGCCGGGGTAAATGTATTCCGCCGTGCCCTGGCGATAGGTAGACGGGCAGTTTGGATCGTCCGGGTTGGCTTTGCGCCGAATCGAGTCGACAGGGAAACAACTGCGCTGTTCGTGGGCCGCCACCAAGTGCACGCAGTGTTCAAGAAACGCCTCGGAGTCCGACAGACGCATGGCGCCGTCGGCCCAACCCATATGCCCGGCAGCAAACGGCACCAGGTACGGAAGGCCGACCGAGGCCACCGTGTCGAATAGCCCCATGAACACAATTTTAATCGGCAGCCCGACAAACAAGTAGCAGGTTTCACCTTCCACCTCGACCTTGGTCAGGGCTTCAAGCCAGGTCGCAAACGCTCGCGCCTCGGCGGCTCCGCGTGAAAAACCATAAATAAACAAACGTATTGCCATGATTTTAGCGATCGACTTGGCTGTATGGGCTGCGTCAATTTGGCTTTTAAGTTCCGCCAGCGGTTGGGCCAACACCTCTCGGCGGCGCGTATAGCTGTTTTTGAATATCGAAGCGCCGAGCGCGTCCTCGGTAAGGCTGGTACCCATTTTTTGCACAAGGGCGTAGGCATCAGGCACTTTCAATGGTTTCTCGTCGCATGCCCTTTTCAGCGCATCGATCAAACGGGTCAATCCCCAGTTGATCCGGTTTTCGCCTCCTGTCGACATGGTGAGCCCTTGGCTATCA
This sequence comes from Pseudomonas sp. ICMP 460, assembly GCF_002723595.1. Classification (NCBI taxonomy): domain Bacteria; kingdom Pseudomonadati; phylum Pseudomonadota; class Gammaproteobacteria; order Pseudomonadales; family Pseudomonadaceae; genus Pseudomonas; species Pseudomonas sp. ICMP 460. Next base: position 132,925 of record NZ_LKBR01000007.1, on the reverse strand, counting down.
GGTTTAAACTCGCCTATTTCTTTAAACTCGGTGCCAACCCCCGGCATGTAGTAGCGGTAAAAACCTTCTCTCTCTTCTGCATCGTCACCAGAACCTCCCAGGCTTGCATGAAACAGGCGAGCCACATTGGTCGTGGTTGAAGGCAATGCGAGGCTGTCTGACGGTTCATGGTTGTTGGTGCCGTCAAAGCAAAGTGTAATCGTCACGATCTTCATACATGGCGGGCCTGGATAAACCAGTCCAGCCGCACGGTGTGCGTCCATCGACTGTTGTTCAAACGGGTAATAGGCTTTTTTTTGCTCCCGATAATTACGCAAGACATCCCCTCGTGTTTGTGGCAGCAGCCCACCCATTTCGAAATCGGGAGTCGGACTGAGAAATTCCGCAGCAGGCTTTTTGAGTTGTGGGTTCATGGCTTCGGGCACGTGGCTGGTTCCATCATTTTTTCAGGAAAGTGAAATGGGTAATCTGAACGACCGGGATAAGTAGTGCCCGCCGATACAGCAACTTGGTTACACGGTAAGAAATGCACGTTCACCAAGCCCAAGTCTTCATATGGCACCACAGCCACAACCGCACGATGACGGGTGTATTTGGCCGCATGCAGTTTGTAAGCAGCCCTGTAGCCATCTGTCCCAAGCGGAGGCCAATTTACATAGTCATGCGGATTTGGGTCTTTCTCCCACTCCACCACCACGGTCAAACCGGGATGCCACTTCACCGGAAGCGGCGCGCAGCACATTTGCCCGCCCCCATATCCATAAGGAGCCAAATTCGGTCCGCCATTACCATTCACCGAGAACCGGTTAATAGCCGCCGAGGTATGGCTATAGCCCTCGATTGGCGTGCCTAATCGTTCAGGCTGCGGCTGCGTACATCCCAGCAGCGAAACACCGCTCATTAACATCAAGAGGGGTAAACGGCTCATAAAAGGGTTTCGGGAAGCGTGAACATCAGTGGACGATGTTCGCTCAGCACGCTGGCGATAAAATCTTCGTGATGCGGCCTTTCCAACTGGGTGCGACTGATATCCAGATGGGCTGTGATCAGGCAGCGAATCATGGCCTCGCGTGAAGTGAACCCATGTTCATTTGGCGTTTTTTCATAGTCGTTAAACCACCGAAGCGCGGCGCTCACGGCCTGCAAGTGCGAAATTTGCTCGTCGGTCAGGCTCATCCCGGTCAACCTGTTCTGGTTATCCAGAAGGCTGTCGAACCCTGAAACGCTGGCGGCCTTGTTGTCCTGGTCGATCCAGTGCCACTGGATGACCGGGGCGTTAAAAAGCGCTCGTTGACGGGGATCAAGCTGATCGTAAAAGTGCCTGAACAGGCGCGTGTCGTAATAACGCAGCACCCCGGAGCGGGTGCCTTTGCTCCAGGTGGCTTGGGTAGCACTGCGCAAGTGCGCGGCCAGTTCCGCAAAAGGCCAGCGACTGATAAGTATCAGCGCACAAAAGTTGGAGTAGACCGCGTCAAGCAGCGCCGCAACTGCAGCGCGCTGTTCCTGGCTGGCCAACTCAATGCGCAACAGCACGGGGCCGTACTGCGCCAATGCATGCTCAGGCGTTTGCTCAAATAACCAGGCGCACGACGGTGCAGGTGTCAGTTCAAGCAGTGTCTGCAACAGTGGTGCGGGCAGCGCTGCGCAGTTGATCAACACATCCAGGTGATCAAGCTGTGCGCTGCGCGCCTCTGCCATCAAATGGTTCAGCCAATCCTTAGCGGTCGGTAACATGACCCTTCCTTAAGCACAAAAAGAGGGAGCAAGACGCGATGTACAAGCCTTAGCCTGCGCGAGCTCAAATTTCGGAGCACGCTACCAATAAGGAAAAAAATTTGATGTAGGATGCTTCCCAAGTACCTGTGGTATTCGTTGTATAGATCGAATACTCGCCATGTCGCTGGAAGGCAGTTAAGTTGCGAGCAACGCCAAGCCCTGAAGTAAGTCTATTTCAGCGTCTGGCTAAACTTAATATTCCCAAACATACCTCACCTCCTCCAGCGTCACCCCGCCACGCACCAGCGTGCGGCGGCTGCCAGATTGTTCTTTTCCTCCGAACGCCTGATAAAAGCGGACAGCTCTTTGATTCCCGGCTAACACCCATAACGTAATATTTTTATAACCCTGATCAAGCAAACGCGTTAAACCTGACGTCCACAATTGGCCGCCAATACCCTTACCCCAATAGTCTGCCAACAGGTAAATAGCCATGACCTCCCCCGTTTCGACTGTGGGTTTATCTTCATCACGGCAAGGCCCAACCGACACCCAACCCACAATATTTCCATCGACTTCGGCGACTAATACGTCAGCGTCCTTGCGTTCAATTGAAGCAACCCAATGAGCTTCTCTTTTAGGCAGCGTCGCCGTCAGCGAGGCTAAAAAATCAGCCGGCATCAGCTCAACATAAGCGTGTTGCCAGCTACTGACATGAACCTGAGCGATGCGCTTCGCATCCCCAGGTTGTGCATCACGAATCATTATTCAAACCCTCACCGGTGCGCGGTCTTAAACAACGCTTTTGCTGCAGGGCAGCGGCCGTGTTCCAAACTATTCAACAAGCTTGACTCATTGATGACAGTCGCTGCCGCTGCACCGCCAAGGCCGTCACCTCAACGCAAGCACCAACCGCTCAAGCCCGATGCCAAAACCGGCACCTTCCCGGTAGGCACCGCCGCCAACCACTTGCTGCTGCGCACCGAGCGTGGGGCAACGCACCTCGAAGCCATTGCCTTCGAGGTAATAACTCAGCCCACGCTTCACCGCCAGATTGAGTTCATAGTCCAGGCCCAGCGTATCCAAAAAACCGGTACACAGCGCCTGACTGCGCTGTAATGCGAGCGCTGGTTCAGGGCTGAGAATCTCGAGCCCCAGCTGGGTGAATTCACGATAGCGACCGGCTTGCGGGCGCTCGTACCGGTAACACCGTGCCACGTAGAAAAACACTGCTTCGCGCCGCCCATCGAGCAGTTGCGCATTACGCTCCTGGAACAACGCGGTGGCCTCCGGGATCAGGCAACATTTGCGCCCGGCCTTGTCATCAAAGGCCCACATTTGCCCGATGATTTCACTGCCGCCGGCCTTTTCGATGAACGTGTCCTGGCCCCACAACGCGGGCACGATGGCTTCTTCAGCGCCCGCTTCGATGAAGATAACCCCGAAAACGGCCCTCTACTTCGCGCATCGCTGCAGCTTCTTTGCCGGTCACAATTCGGGTACCACGTAGCATTGTCATGTGTTGAATCTCCATTTTTTACAGGCAATAAAAAAGGCGCCATGGGCGCCTTGGGGTGGGTTCAGTGAGTGATCAGCGAGGCTGTTCAATCAGTGAGCGCAAGCAACCACGGCACCTTGGGCAAGGTCCGTGGGGGTGATGGCGGTTGCTGTGCGAAAATTCAGTCATGGGCGATCTTTGCACAGCCGCCGGAAAAGTTACAAGCGGGTTCACGCCAACAATTGCGTAATCCACCGCGCTTGCCGGGCCACTTCCTGCACCTTTTGTTCAGGCACGGCGTGTCGGGCCTGCTCAAAGCTGGCCAGGGTCTTGTGCTTCTGGCGCAGCATGCGTTGCCACTTGGCCAGAAATTGCGGGGTGCGCGCCTGCATTTGCAGTGGGCCGAAGTAGAGTTGTTCGGCGGTGTAGGTAACAGGCGCCGCGCGCTCGGCGACGATAATCTCGTAGTAGAACCGGTTTTCCTGCAGCAGCTCTTCGCGCAGGATCTGGTAGCCGTTGCCCATCAGCCATTCACGCAAGGGTTGCTCGCCGCCGTTGGGTTGCAGGATCAAACGTTCCTGGCCGCTGAGGTGCGCCTTGCCGCTGTCGAGGATCTCGCGAATTGTCTCGCCACCCATGCCGCACAGGCTGATCGCCGTGATCGCATCGCACGGCGTGATCGCCGCCAAACCATTCGCCAGACGCACACTGATGTGCGGCTCCAGGCCGTTGTCGCGCACCGTGCGTTGGGCCGCGTGAAAGGGCGTGGTTGCCACCTCCCCCGCCACCGCCGCCGCGATCACGCCGCGACGCATCAACGCCACCGGCAGGTAGCCGTGGTCCGAGCCGATGTCGGCCAAGCGCGCGCCGGCGGGCACGTTTGCCGCCACGCGTTCCAGGCGCAGGGAAAGTGTGTGTTGGTTCAACGTTTGTTCCTTATCAACACGAAGTTATTCACCCGAAAAACGATCCCGGCTGTTGGTCAGGTGCAACACCATCGCCGCCCGCGCCGCATCCGGGTCCTGGCGTTTGATTGCATTAAAGATCGCCTCATGCTCCAGGTTCGCCAACTGCCCCAGCTTGGCAAAGTCGGCACCGCCACGCTCGTCACCTTTGACCTGCGTGCGCGGAATCATTGCGTTGCCCAGGTGCAACATGATTTCAGTGAAAAAGGTATTGCCGGTGGCCTCGGCGATCAGTTGGTGAAAGCGTTTGTCCTCTTCCACGCAACTGTCGTTATTGGCCAGCGAGGCCTGGTAGTCGGTCAGCGCCGCGCGCATACGTGCAAGCTGCTCATCACTCCTGCGCAGGGCGGCCAGCGCCACGGCCTGCACCTCCAGGCCCAGGCGCAACTCAAGCATGCTGCGCACACTGGCAACTGTGTCCACATGCAAACGCAGACCCGACTGCGGTTGCTGCGCCAACACAAAGGTGCCGATGCCGTGACGCGTCTCCACCAACGCTGACGCTTGCAGCTTGGAGATAGCTTCGCGGACCACGGTGCGGCTCACGCCATGCTCACGCACGATGGTGGATTCTGACGGCAGCTTTTCGCCGGGCTTGATTTGCCCGAGCAGGATGCACTGGGTCAGCGCCTCGACCACGCCTTGGGCGAGGTTGTTGGAGCGTTTACGCACAGGGTTTGCGTTTTCAATGGGCATCGTTGCGGGTCCACGCGGTTGGGCAGGAGCGAGCTTAACACCCCGCCCGGCGGCGAGGCCTGAGGTGATTCAAAAAGCCTTAAACTTGTATGACAAGTAGGCTTTATCATGGGTGACCTAGCAAATGTCCCGCTAACGCATCCTCGCACACACCCCACCTCGACGCGCGCTTTAAACCCAATAAAATAGGGTACATAACCAGAATACCTGAAGCAGATGCCGCCTTATAAGCATAAAAATACGCTACACAGGATTGCGGACCTGAGAAATCCACTTGTATGATGTCATTCAACAAAACAGCAAAAACCCGCATAAAAATAATCAAGGGGAGTTTTGAATTGTGAACAATTCAAACCATGTATCTGCCGCTCCAGAAAGTGCTTCGGTGCTCGCGCGTGCCGTGAGCAAAGTGAAGGGCCATGTGCTCCCACTGTTCGTGGTCATGTTTATCCTCAACTACATCGACCGGGTCAATATCGGCTTTGTGCGTACGCACATGGAGCATGACCTCGGCATCGGCGCTGCGGCCTATGGTTTCGGTGCCGGGCTGTTCTTCATCGGCTACGCGCTGTTCGAAGTGCCTTCCAACATGCTGCTGCAAAAGGTCGGTGCGCGAATCTGGCTGACCCGCATCATGTTCACCTGGGGCATCGTCGCCACGATGATGGCGTTCATCCAGAACGAAACCCACTTTTACATCCTGCGTTTTCTGCTCGGCGTGGCCGAAGCCGGGTTCTTTCCGGGGGTGATTTACTACTTCACCCGCTGGCTGCCGGGCGTTGAGCGCGGTAAAGCCATCGCGATCTTCCTCAGCGGCTCGGCGGTTGCGTCACTGATTTCCGGGCCTTTGTCCGGCGCCCTGTTGCAGATCGAAGGGTTCGGCTTCCATGGCTGGCAATGGATGTTCGCCCTCGAAGGGCTGGCCTCCGTGGCACTGGGTTTCTTTGTATGGTTCTGGCTGGACTCCAAGCCGCATGACGCCAAATGGCTGACCCGCGAAGAACAAGACGCGCTGGTGGGCGCTATCGACCAGGAACAGCGCGAGCGTGAGGCGCTGAGCAGCGTGAAGCCGACGTTGGGCAAGTTGCTCAAAGACCGCCAGATCCTGCTGTTTTGCGCGTTGTACTTCTGCATCCAGCTGACGATTTACGCGGCGACCTTTTGGCTGCCGAGCATCATCAAGAAGATGGGTGATCTGAGCGACATACAAGTCGGGTTCTTCAACTCGATACCGTGGCTGATTTCGATCATCGCCATGTACACCTTTGCCTCGCTGTCGGGCAAATTCAAGTTCCAGCAAGCCTGGGTCGCCGCAGCGCTGTTGATCGCCGCAGCAGGCATGTTCATGTCGACCACCGGCGGGCCGATCTTTGCCTTTGTGGCGATTTGCTTTGCGGCCATCGGGTTCAAATCCGCCTCGTCACTGTTCTGGCCAATCCCGCAGGGCTACCTGGACGCACGCATCGCCGCCGCGGTGATCGCGCTGATCAACTCCATCGGCAACCTCGGCGGTTTTGTGGCGCCCACCACCTTCGGTTTCCTGGAACAAACCACCGGTTCGATCCAGGGCGGCCTGTATGCACTGGCGGGCACCTCGGTGCTTGCCGCGATCCTGGTGTTCTTCGCCAAGACGTCACCCTCTGCGGTGCTGGCAGCGCCGAATGTCGTGCCCACAGCCGCCATCAGCAAACCCCTTTAAGCTTTTCAGGAGCGAGCCATGAATACTTCAAAATCACCTGTGATTACCGATTTCCACGTCATCCCGGTGGCGGGCCACGACAGCATGCTGCTCAACCTCAGCGGCGCCCATGGGCCGTTTTTTACGCGCAATATCGTGATTCTCAAGGACAACGCCGGCAACACCGGCGTGGGCGAAGTACCCGGTGGCGAACGCATCCGCGAAACCCTGGAAGACGCGCGCAGCCTGGTGATCGGCCAACCTGTCGGCCAATACCAGCGCATCCTCAATCAGATGCGCACTACGTTTGCTGCTCGCGACAGTGCCGGCCGAGGCCTGCAAACCTTTGACCTGCGCATTACCATCCATGCCGTCACCGCCGTGGAGGCCGCACTGCTCGACTTGCTCGGTCAGTTCCTCGAAGTGCCGGTGGCCGCCTTGCTCGGCGAAGGCCAGCAGCGCGATGCGGTAAAAATGCTCGGCTACCTGTTTTACGTGGGTGATCGCACGGCCACCCGTTTGGCTTACCGCAACGAGGCTGACGCCGACGATGACTGGTTCCGCTTGCGTCACGAAAAAGCCATGACCGCCGAGGCTGTAGTGCGCTTGGCAGAAGCGGCCAAAGCCAAATACGGCTTCAACGACTTCAAGCTCAAGGGCGGCGTATTGAGTGGCGATGAGGAAATCGAAGCGGTCACTGCACTGGCCGAACGCTTCCCCGATGCGCGCATCACACTCGACCCGAACGGCGCCTGGTCACTCAAAGAAGCGATCCGCCTGTGCCGCGACCAGCACCATGTGCTCGCCTACGCCGAAGACCCTTGCGGCGCCGAAAACGGCTACTCGGGCCGCGAAGTCATGGCTGAGTTCCGCCGTGCTACCGGCCTTAAAACGGCAACCAATATGATCGCCACCGACTGGCGCGAAATGGGCCATGCGATCCAGCTGCAATCGGTCGACATTCCGCTGGCCGACCCGCACTTCTGGACGATGCAGGGCTCGGTGCGGGTTGCGCAGATGTGCAACGACTGGGGTTTGACATGGGGTTCGCACTCCAACAACCACTTTGATATTTCGCTGGCGATGTTCACCCAGGTAGCCGCCGCCGCACCGGGTGACATCACGGCCATCGACACTCACTGGATCTGGCAGGACGGCCAGCGCCTGACCAGGCAACCGCTGAAAATCGAAGGCGGCTACGTGAAGGTGCCTGCCAAGCCTGGCTTGGGCGTGGAGATCGACATGGACGCCGTGGCCAAAGCGCACGAGGTGTACAAAGGCATGGGCTTGGGCGCGCGCGATGACAGCGTGGCCATGCAGTTTTTGATTCCGGGCTGGACATTCAATAACAAGCAGCCGTGCCTGGTGCGTTAACGGGTGTCAGCCGCAAGGTGTTGAGGCTGCGCCAATAAAAAGCGCCCTTGAGGGGGCGCCTTTAAGATCAGCGTTGGCGGGCTACTGGCCGTTTCGCTCTCGCCATTTTTGAATGTCGGGCGCTGCCATTGGCTGCACAGTCAGCTCCACGCCTAACGCCAGCATCAGCTTCTGAACCGTCTCATAACGCGTTTTTGCACCGCCTTTCAGGGTTTTATACAGGCTTTCACGATTAACCCCCGCCGCCTCGGCCACCTTGTTCACGCCCTGCGCCTTGGCGACCTCGGCGAGTGCTTTCATGAGTACCTGCGGGTCTTGCGACTTCATGCTCTGCGCCAGGTAGGCGCTGATGGTTCGCGGGCTGTCGAGGAAGCGTGACGCTTCATAGACGCGTGTACCGGATGTATCAAGATCGAGGATCGGCATGTCCTCGGGTTTGAATGTCGACTCACTCATTTCATTGACCTCTCAGGGCATCAAGAATCTCTTTTGCCCGTTGAATTCCTCGCTTCTGGTCGGTCTTATCACTCCCCCAAAGCATCAGGTAAGCGGTGATACCGGTGCGTACAAAGTAGATTCTGTAACCTGGCCCGACGAAAACACGCATTTCACTCAGGCCATCGCCTACGGGCTCGCAATCGCCAAAATTGTTTTCTTCGGCACGGTCCAACCGAGCCAGAACCGCTGTTTTCCCCCAAATATCCCTCATACCGTCGAGCCACGTATCAAACTCCGGCGTCCTGCCAATCAAATGGGTCACAACTTCACCTGTAGCCTACTGGCTACCCCTTGCAGATGCTAGTTAATTATTAATTCCGGCTAGAACCGGAATCAAAACCCTAGCTAACCCCTGCAGGGGCGGCCGTTGAGTACTATTAGCGGTTGTTTCGTATGCGTTTAAAGCGTCGGACCGCGGTGCCTGCATCGCGAGCAACCCCGCTCCCACATTTTGTGGGTCGGTGCGTGTTAGGGGTTACTGGCTCACGAATGCGAGCACGCGTGCGAGCATCTGGTCGCACGCCGCCAGTTGCTCAAGGCTGATGAACTCGTCCGGCTTGTGGCCCTGCTCCATGCTGCCCGGCCCGCAGACTACGGTGGGAATGCCAGCCTGATCAAACAGCCCGCCCTCGGTACCAAAGGCCACGCTGCCGAACGCCTGAGAGCCGCAGAACTGCGCAACCCATTCGGCAGCCTGGCTTTGCAGCGACGTCGCCAGGCCCGGGTAACTCGACAGCTCAGTGAAGCTGATCGCGCATTGCGCGCTTACCGCCTGCATCGCGGGCAGCAGGGTGTGCTCGGCGTAACGGCTTAACTGCGCCGCCACCTGCCAAGGGTCATGCGCGGGCAGCGCGCGCACTTCAAAGTCAAAACTGCACTGTTGCGGGACGATGTTCAGCGCCTTGCCGCCGGTAATCACACCGGTTTGCACCGTGGAAAACGGCGGATCAAAACGTTCATCCCGTTGCTCAGGCACCTTGAGCCCTTCGCCAAGCCGCACCAGCTCGCCGATCAACCGCGCGGCATATTCGATGGCATTCACGCCCGTAGGCGCATAGGCCGAATGGCACGCCGCGCCGTGCACTTCGCAGCGCATCGCCAACTTGCCTTTGTGGCCCAGCACCGGCTTGAGTTCAGTGGGTTCGCCGATCACACACAGCAGCGGCTTGACCGGTTGCGCGTGAAACCGCTCGATCAACGCGCGCACGCCCAGGCAGCCGACCTCTTCGTCGTAGGACAGCACGATGTGCACCGGCATGCGCAATGGCGCCTGCACCAACGCCGGCACGCAGGCCAGTACACAGGCGATATAACCCTTCATGTCTGCCGTGCCACGGCCGTACAACTTGCCGTCTTTTTCGCTGAGTTCGAACGGCGCCATCGTCCAGCGCTGGCCGTCCACCGGCACTACATCGGTGTGCCCCGACAACACGATGCCGGGTACATCTGCCGGGCCAATGGTCGCCAGCAGGTTGGCTTTGCTCTTTTGCGCGTTGAACAGCAGTTCACAGGCCACCCCGTGACCTTGCAAATACGTGCGCACAAAGTCGATCAACGCAAGGTTGGATTCGCGGCTGGTGGTGTCGAAGCGCACCAGGTGCGCCAGCATGTCGCGGCTGGCGTTCAACGCTCATCTCCCGGCACGGCATAGCCGGGCGCGCTGTGCGGGTTGAGGGCGCGGTCGATGTAGTCTTGCAGTTGCCCGCGATAGGCGTGCCAGAGTTGCACGAGTGCGCCGATGGGGTCTTCATCGGCCCAGTCGACACGCAGGTTGACGACAGGCCACAGCACCTCGTCGACCACCACCAGCGCCGCCGAGTGCACCGGCCCGGCTTCACCGCCTGCGGTCAAACCGGCCTGCATGGCCGCGAGCAAGCGCTCGGCGAGAGGCCCCGCGGTGGTCTCGAACACACGCACCATCGCCTCGATCACGCAAGGGTTGGCCAACATATTCCCTGCCGCCACACACTGCTCACCGCTCAGCGCATGATGAATGCCAAGGGTTTTTGCGCCGCTGAAATGCGCGGTGCGGCCCTGGTTATCAATCACCGTGACCTGGCGATATTCGCTGTGGTCCTGCCCGGCGAACACCGCCGCCAATGCATCACTGGGCGCCAGGCCCTGTGCCAGTAAATCCAACACCTGCGGGCCCAGGCTCGGCAAGGTAATGTTCTGCGACGCCACCGCGCCCACACCGGCACGCAGCCACGGGCAACGCGCGCCCACGGCAATGCTCGATGAGCTGATCGCAATGCCCAACTGGCCGGTGTCGGCGCAACGCGCAACAATCGAAAACGTCATGGTGAGTTCCTCAGTCGAGCACTGACGGGTCAGCGTCGATCATCAACTGCTTCATTTCTTCAAAATGCTGGCGTGAGAAGTCCGCAATGCCTTCCCAGCCGCGCGCGGTTTTTTCTGCGACTTCGTCGGACAACACCCGCAGCGGCTGCCCGGTGGACCACGCCGTCACAAGAATCTGGCACGAGCGCTCCAGGGTCCAGATGTCATCAAACGCCTCAGCGATGGAGCCTGCCGTGACCATCACGCCATGGTTGCCCATCAGCAGGCGGCTTTTGCCGTCGAGCAAGCCGGCCAGGCGCGCGCCTTCGGCTTCGGTATCGGCCATGCCGCCATACAACGTGTCCACCGCCACGCGGTTGAAATAGCGCGCGGTGTTCTGGTCGATCGGTGGAATATGCGGCGTCGCCAGGCACGCCACCGCCGTGGTGTAGACAGGGTGCAAATGCAGCACCGCGCGGGTGTGCGGCAACAATCGGTGGATCTGCCCGTGGATCGACCAGGCGGTGGCATCCACCTGCGGGTTATCGGCACACGCGGGGTCGTCAGCGTTCAACAGCAACAGGTCACTGGCGCGAATGCGCGAGAAGTGTTTCCACTTCGGGTTAAGCAAAAACTGTTTGCCATCGGCCGACACCGCGGCGCTGAAATGGTTGGCCACCGCCTCGTGCATGCCCACGTGCGCAATAATCCGAAAGGTCGCCGCCAGGTCGATGCGCGCCTGCTCTTCGAGGGATAACGCCATGAATCGGTCTCCGCAGGGCGCGACCGCAAGGCTGCGGCCGCGCGGTTGGCTTACTGGGGCATCAGCGCCGCGATGTCGGCGTCGGTCGGCGCCTGGAAGTTGTACTTCTTCAGCAAGGCTGCGTATTCCGGGGTGGCGCGGTATTTTTCGAGGCCGTCGAGCAAGGCTTTTTTCACCGCGTCATTGCCCTTCTTCACGCCGAAGCCGTTGAGCACCGGGTAGATCAAGGTGTTTGAGGAAATCACCACACGGCCGCCAAGCTTTTCGATAACCCCACGCGCCACGGCGGCGTCGGTGATTTGCGCTTCCACCGCGTGCGCCAGCAACGCTTGGGTGGTTTGCGGGTCGGTGCTGTACTCGCTGATTTCAATCGGCTTCATGCCCTTGGCCACGCAGTATTCATCCGACAGCTTGCGCATCTGCGCCAGCCACGAGGTCGCGCCCATCGAGCCGAGCTTGTGGCCGCAGAACTCTTCCGGCGTCTTGGGCTGGTAGGCGCTGCCCTTGAGCGTGAGGATCGACTCACCGCTTTTCAGGTAGGGGATCATGTCGATGACTTTGACCCGCTCGGCCGTGATGTACATCGACGAGTTGGTGAGGTCAAAACGCCCGGCTTGCAGGCCGGTGATCAGGTTGGGGAAGCGCGTGTCGAGGGTCTCGACCTTGCGCCCCATGACCTTGCCCAAGCCGTCCATGAACTCGATATCAAACCCCGCCGGTTTGTTGTTATCCATGTACTCATACGGAAAGAAGGTCACGTCGGAACCGGCGATGATCTTGCCTTCCTGCTGGAACGCCGAAGCCGCCAACGAGGTCATGGCAACCGCTGCGCCGAACAGGCACACGGCAAGAGGACGAACACTGTTACGAAACGCTGTCATGGTCATTACCTGCAAGGTTTTAGGAGGTTAGGCAGTGGCGGAGTCTTGACCGGCCTGTTGCACGAAGAACGACGCGCCACGCGGTTTCTGCGGCAAGCGCAGCTGGTTTGCGGTGGAGCGCACCACGCCACTTTCGGCACCGGCTACCAGCAGGCCGGCGTGTGCGCTGGGCAGCGGATTTTCGCCGAACGGCAGCGCGTCTTCAGCGGCATACACGCTGATGAAAAGCGTACGCGGGTGTTCGGTTTCGTTAGGGCTGGAAGCGTGTAAAAGACGCGTGTGCATAAAGCACACGGAACCTGCCGGGCCGTAGCAGGCGACCGGCCGCTGGCAATGCTCTTCGACCACCGCATCGTCGACCGCGCCGGTGAAACGCTGGTGCTGCCAGTGCGACCACAGCGGGCCTTTGTGGCTGCCGGGGATCAAATTCAGCGGGCCGTTTTGCGGCGTGACGTCGCTGACCATCAGCAAGGCGGTGACGATGTCGTCATTGCTGTGCGGCGTGAACAAAAAGTCCTGGTGCCACTTCACCTGAGTCGCGGTGTGCGGCAGTTTCGAGTTGATTTTGCTGTGATGAAAACGCGTGCCGCCAGCGCCGATCAACTGCGCAGAAATCGCTGCCATCCGCGAGTGCAACGCCACCTGTTCATACACCGTGGAAATCTCGGTGGGCGAACTGACCCGGCGCAACGACGGGTGATCGGGGCGGTGATCGCCTTCCAGGTCAAACCGCGCGCGGCCATCCACGGTAGCGCCCCAACCCTCGTTGTGGCGGCGGCTCTCGTCTACCCACTGGTCGAAGTCGTGCTGCAACGCGGCCACTTCGTCCACCGACAGCACGCCTTCGACCACCAAAAACCCGTCGCGCTGGAACTGTTCGATTTGCGCTTGCTCGATCATGTTGTGTTTCCTCAACGTTAAAGGGTCACGCCAGCGAGACGTCCTTGAGGAACGCCTCCACGCGTGGGTTCTGGCCGCTGCGCAATGCGTCGGGCGTGTCGTCGCACACCACGCGCCCCTTCTCCATGAAGACGATGCGGTCGGAGACCTTGAAGGCGAAATTCATCTCGTGGGTGACGATCACCATGGTGATGCCCTCCCCGGCCAGCGCCTCGATGACTTGCAGCACTTCGCTGACTTTCTCTGGGTCGAGCGCCGAGGTGGGCTCGTCGAACAGCATGATTTGCGGGCGCATCATCAGCGCACGGGCAATCGCCACGCGCTGTTGTTGGCCACCCGAAAGCTGGTGCGGGTACTTCCAGGCATGGTCGAGCATGCCCACCTTGTGCAGCAGCGCATACGCCTGTTGCTTGAGTGCGTGGGTGCTTCCCAGGCGATGGTATTTCGGCGCCATCAGCAGGTTGTCGAGCACGCTCAGGTGCGGGAACAGGTTGAAGCTCTGGAACACCATGCCGATGTTCAAACGGTGCTCGGCGTGCTCGACGTACCGGGGTTTCTGCGCGCCGGCTTTGTTCAAGTGAATAAACGGCTGGCCGTTGATTTTTATCTCGCCATTGTCGAGTTGCTCAAGGCCGTTGAGCAGGCGAATCAGTGTGGTTTTACCCGAGCCGGACGGGCCGATCACCGAGACCACTTCACCCGGCTGCACCTGCAGGTTGACCGAGCCCAGAACCTCGATGTCGTTGTAAGCCTTGTGCAGCCGCGTGGCGTGCAGCGCCGCCGCCCCGCTGCTGGCCGGGCGTTGCAAGGCGCCTTGGTGTTGGGTAGCCAGCGCCAGCACCGCCGCGTCCGGCACGCGGGACACGTTGCGCTGGTTGACGTCGAGAAAGCGCTCCAGGCGTTTGAGCAGGAAGTCGAACACGGTGACGATAAACACGTAGAAAAACGCCACCGCCGCCATGGTTTCGATCACCAGAAAGTTCTGCGAATACAGGCGTTGGCCGACCATCAAAATCTCGGTCAGCGAGATCACCGACACCAGCGAGGTGAGCTTTACGATAGAGATGTACTCGTTGGCCAGCGACGGCAACGCCACGCGCAACGCCTGAGGGATGACCACGCGCCACTGGGTGCCGAAGAACCTCAACCCCAGCGCCCGCGCGGCTTCGCCCTGGCCTTTGGGGATCGAGAGCAAACCACCGCGATGGATTTCGGCGACATACGCGGTCTCGCAAATCACCAGGGCCAGCAAGCCGGACCAGAACGGGTCGGCCAGCACCGCCGAAGTACCGGGCAGCGCTTGGGGCAAGTTGTAGATAAAGATCAACAGCACCAGCAGCGGCAGGCTGCGGAACAACCAGATATAGCCCCGCGCCGGAATGCTCAGCAGCGGCTGTTTGGATTGTTTGGCCAGGGCCAACAGAAAACCCAGCGCAATGCTCAACACCCAGGTCAGGGTACTGAGCTTGATCACCGTCCACGTCGCACGCCAGAACTCGGCATCGGCGAGCAAACCAAACATGTAATTCCAGTCGAATGTCATCGTCGCGGTGCCTTGCCAAAAAAAAGAAGTCGATCTGCATCGATGGATTGAGAGTCGCGGGGGGAGGCACTTGGGGTCAATTCGTAAAACCCGGCCCAGTGAGTAGGCAGAACCTATGCAGGCGCAGACCACCGCTGATAACGCTACAGCGTCGAACTGAAAACAGCCCCAATGTGAGTCAGGTCAACGTGTGGAACAGGCGATGTGGAAGCAGGTGAAATGGATGAACAGATCAACTGTGGGAATCAACTGTGGGAGGGGGCTTGCTCCCGATGGCGGTGTGTCAGTTGCACCTCAGCTGGCTGATACACCGCCATCGGGAGCAAGCCCCCTCCCACATAAGCTCCCTCCCACATAAGCTCCCTCCCACATAAGCCCCTTGCCACATAAGCTGTTGCCACATCAGCCACTGCCACATCAGCCATTCCTGCATTTGCCTCTTTCCACAGTTGGCCTGCTGTGTTCCGGGAGATCCGGACTTGGCCAACATGGTGCGCGCTTGAGTTCACCCCGGCATCCGCGCAACTTTTTAGTGCAGGCTCAGCTCACATCGCTCAACACCCGCACCGCATGCGGGTCAAAAAAGCTCGGTGGGGCCATGCCGGGGATGTATTGGTCGGACACAAACAGGCGGCAGCGCTCGGCAAACGCCGACACCACGCGCGACAGTTGGGTGTTGCTCGCCGTGGCGTAACCCAGCCGCATCGGCCGATGCGAACCGGCCAGGCGCAAGCGAATCACGCGCTTACCGTCCTGCGACACATTGGATTTTGGCCGCGCATTCGCGAAGGAATAGCCAATGCCATTGCCAACCATCGCGCGCACCGTTTCGAGGTTGGTCGAGCGCATGATGATGTTCGGCGTGGTGCCCGCCTGCATAAACAAGCTGAGGAAATAGTCGCGGCTCCAGGGCGTGTCGAGCAGCACCACCGGGTACGCTTCAAGGTCTTGCATGCTGACCGCCGGCAAGCTCGCCAACGGATGATATTCGCCAACCATCACATACGGCGGCAGGTGCGCCAGCGGTTGGAAGTCGATGTCCGGGCTGGTCACCAGGTCATACGTCAGCGCGATGTCCAGCTCGCCGCTGCGCAGCTTTTCGAGCAGTTCCTCGTGGTTGCCTTCGGCTTGCGTCAGCCGAACACCGGGAAACGCACGGCCAAAACCAAACACCAATTCAGGCGTGATCATCGGCGCCAGTGACTCCAAACAGCCCACGCGCAGCGGCCCGCGCACGGTGTTCAACGACTCGGAGGCGATGGTGTAGAGGTTGCTCATCTGCTCCAGAATCAACTTGGCCTCTTGCATCACTTGGCGCCCCACCGCCGTGAGCGAAATGCCCTGCGCGTGGTGCCGTATAAACAGTTGGATGCCCAGCTCCGCCTCCATGTGGGTGATGGCCGCCGAGATCGACGGCGACGACACGTGGATGCGTTCAGCCGCCGCACTGATGCTGCCGGCCTCGCCGGACGCGACAAAATATTCCAGTTGGCGCTGAGTAATACGACTGAGCATCTCGCCTTCACCTCAACAATGACTGTACCGGCAGCGTTGCAGGGTTCGTGCCGGGTCACGCGCCGGGTCACGCGCTGGCCGATGACAGGCACCGGCTTCGGTTTTTCCTAAGCACTACCCTGCGCAAATGCTGGTTTCGCAAGACACCAGGCGATGTGAAGCTGGCTGTATCCCGCTTCCGACGAGTCGCCCGTTATGCCTACCCACACCCGCATCCGCATGTTCAACACCCAACAGACCTACCCCAACCAGGCGCTGGACAACGACCTGTGCCAGGCCGTGCGCGCCGGCAATACGATTTATGTGCGCGGCCAGATCGGCACCGATTTCGACGGCAACCTGGTCGGCCTCGGCGACCCGCGTGCACAGGCCGAGCAGGCGATGAAAAACGTCAAGCAACTGCTGGAGGAAGCCGGCTCCGACCTGTCGCACATCGTCAAAACCACTACCTACCTGACCGACCCGCGCTACCGCGAGCCGGTGTATCAGGAAGTCGGCAAGTGGCTCAAGGGCGTGTTTCCGATTTCCACCGGGCTAGTGATAGCAGGCTTGGGCCAGCCGGAATGGTTGATGGAAATCGACGTGATCGCCGTCGTGCCGGACGACTGGGCAGTATGAAAGCGGTGATTGCGCGTGAACCGGGCGGGCCTGACGTACTGCAACAGGTGCAGCGCCCTGAGCCGATAGCACAGGCGGGCGAAGTGCTGATTCGCGTGGCCGCCGCCGGGGTCAATCGCCCCGACCTGATGCAACGCAGCGGCGCGCCGATTCCGCCTGGCGTTACCGACGTGCTGGGCCTGGAAGCGGCGGGCATCGTGGTGGCCGTCGGCAGCGGCGTGGATGAATTTGCCCCTGGCGACCGCGTAATGGCGCTGCTCAATGGCGGCGGCTATGCCGAGTTCTGCGTGGCCGACGCCGCGCATTGCCTGGCGGTGCCGGTGGGCTTGTCACTGCAACAGGCCGCCGAGGCGCACCGGCTGCTGGAAGCCAACGCCAGCGTCGGCAAAGTCGTGCTCACCGTCGCGCAATAATCTGGAGTACCGCCATGCCTCACCGCGTGTTTTTTCTCAATGGCCCCAACGCCAACCTCTACGGGCTGGACACCAACGGCAGCTACGGCAGCGAAAGTTTCGCGAGCATCGAAGCACGCTGCCAACGCCACGCCGCTGCGCAAGGCTTGACCCTGGACTTTCGCCAGAGCAACCACGAAGGCGTGCTGGTGGACTGGATTCAGGAAGCCCGACTGAACGCCGACGCCGTGGTGATTAACGCCGCCGGGCTGAGCTACAGCTCGGTGCCGATCCTCGACGCGCTGCTGGCTTTCGACGGCCCGGTTATCGAGGCGCACATGAGCAATATCTGGAAGCGCGAGCGCTTTCGGCACCACTCCTGTGTGTCCAGGGCGGCCACCGGGGTGATCGCAGGCTTGGGCGCACTAGGTTATGAACTGGCACTCACGGCGGTCGCCGAGTTGCTAAAGCCTTGATGGATGTTCCAGACGATTTTTTACTTTTTCAGGAAGCCGCTATGTCAGTAGAAACCATCAATACGCTGGTCGTCGGCGCAGGCCAGGCCGGGGTCGCCATGAGCGAGCATCTTTCCCTGATGGGCGTGCCGCACATCGTGCTGGAGCGCCACCGCGTCGCCGAACGCTGGCGGTCGGAGCGCTGGGACTCGCTGGTCGCCAATGGCCCGGCCTGGCACGACCGCTTTCCGGGACTCAAATTCGAAGGCATTTCTCCCGAAGCCTTCCCGCCGAAAGAGCGCATGGCCGACTACTTCGAAGCCTACGTCGAGAAGTTGCAGGCGCCCGTGCGCACCGGCGTAGAAGTGCAACAAGTGGAACGCCACATCGGCCGCCCCGGCTTCAAGGTCACCACGTCGCACGGCGTGATCGAGGCCACCAACGTGGTCGCCGCGACCGGCCCGTTCCAACGGCCCGCCATCCCGAACATCGTACCCACCACGGCGCAGGTGCACCAACTGCACTCCTCTGCCTACAAAAACCCCGGCCAACTGCCCGCAGGCGCGGTACTGGTGGTCGGCGCCGGCGCCTCCGGTTCACAAATCGCCGAAGAACTGCAAAAGGCCGGTAAAACCGTGTACCTCTCGGTAGGCGAACACTACCGCCCGCCCCGCGCCTACCGCAGCCGCGACTATTGCTGGTGGCTGGGTGCGTTGGGCCTGTGGGACGAAGTCAAAATCCAGCCGAAGAAAAAGCACGTGGCCTTTGCGGTCAGTGGTTACGAAGGTGGCAAGACCGTCGACTTCCGCCGCCTGGCACACCAAGGCATCACGCTGGTCGGCGTCACGCAGGACTGGCACGAAGGCGTCATGACCTTCCAACCAGGCCTGTCCCAAAACGTGGCCGAAGGCGACCGCGCCTACTTTGATGTGCTGCGCGATGCGGATGCGTATATCGAGGCCAACGGTTTGCCGTTCCCCCTGGAACCCGACGCCTGGGAACTGCTGCCCGACCCGGCGTGCCTGGTGAACCCGATACTCAGCCTGGACCTGGCCGAAGCAGGCGTCACCACAATCCTCTGGGCGACCGGCTTCACGTTCGATTTCAGCTGGCTGAAAGTCGACGCGTTCGACGAAAAAGGCGAGCCGTTCCACAAACGCGGGATCTCGGCGCAGAGCGGGATTTACTTCCTCGGCCTGCCGAACCTGGTCAACCGTGCGTCATCGTTTATCTACGGGGTTTGGCACGATGCGAAGTACGTGGCCGACCATATTGTTTTGCAGAACGAATACATGTCCTACAACACGCCGTGATCGATTGAACTGCGAACGCCGGGAACGACGCGCTGCGCCTGTAAGTCTACCGGTCACTAATCATCGGTAAGGAACAGCGCAATGGACAAGACAATCACCGTGGATCAACTGGCTACCACTGACCTTAGATCCGTCAACGAGATATGGCTCGGCGGCACGCATACCCAGCTGTGCCTGTGGCGTGGCGAACAAGTCTTCACCCACGAAATGATGAGCGAAGGCACCCACGAGCAAAATATCCGACGCCTGTGCTTGCAGTTGGTCAACCCTGACGATAAGGCCGCAGTGGCCGCGGTTGAGTTGATCGCGCGCGAGCGCCTGGAAAAGCTCGGGAAGCAAGGCGAATTTTATCCGGCTGAGGAGGCTGACACATACCAATAGTCGCTCTGCGGCGCTGTTAAAACGATTACGACAGTGAATACCGCTACATGGGCAAACCATTGCCCGCCAAGCGGATCGTCTGCATAACCACTGCCCGCAGTTGCTGCAGGCGGCCGTCTGCAGATAAACCCTCAAGCCGGTGGCATGCACTTGGTCGCAGGCCTTGGCGCAGTGGACGACACCAGGTAGCGGTTGATGCGTCAGCAAGACCCACACGAGCCGTGTAAGTCAATAAACCCACGTACGTCAAAAGTCGTTGAAGTACTCATCTTCAAGCAGCATGTCTTCAAAAAAAGCACCAAAGGTGCCTGCCTGGTTGCGGATATGAATTTCCAATACCCATAGCTGGCTGCTTGGCGTGAATTCAATGTCGGACATTGCGCCACCGTAGACCGCAGAGTGGGGAAAATCTGAAAGCCTGTGGCCATTCAGGTCCAGATTCAACTGCCAGCCGCGACGCTCAGTGGCATCGACCGCGAACTGATAAAGCACTTTGCCCGTTGCTCCGGTCTTGAGCCAATGGTTGCGTACCTCATGGAAAATCGCTTTCGAATCAGCCGCGCAGCGTGTCTTTTCGGGGTCTGCGCCCGTTACAAACGTCTGACCGCCATCGCCCTCCCACTCTCGCCAGGTCGGGCCGATGTCGATGAAGAAAATATCGTCCTCACCCAGCACCCTGCCGGGCTGCGAAGGCGCGCCAAAGGTTTTGGTCGTATTTGCGCCAAACCTTACAAAAACACCGTGCCACCCTTTAAGCATCTCGCGCTCGGCCAGCACATCCTTGGCCAGTTCCAGCGCATCCTCTTCGACCATGCCGGGTTTAATTTGACGAGCGATGTCCAGGATTGCGTTCCGGGTCATCTGCCGTACGTTCAGCATGGTGCTCACGTTGTAATGTTGGCCAACAGCTTCCAGAGCGTCACGATCAGCTAAGTTCAACATGGGTGTTCTCCCGTTCCTGGGGTGAGTCGTGGACTTTCAGTGAGTAAAACCTGCATACCTTCCAAATCAGGGCTCAGGGCAATCTGACAGGCAAGACGGTCGTGGGGGCCGGCCCCTGGTAATGCACGCAGAAGCCGGGCTTCGGAACGCGTGGCCTCGGGCAATGCGTCAAACCACGTTTTGGGCAGCGTCAGCCGGCAGGTGCCGCACGACTGTTGGCCATTGCAGACGCCCTGGATCAGTTGAGCGTCGCGCAAAGCCAACATCAGCGTGCCCTCGGCGCGGACCCGCACAGGCACCGGAAACCGGCTGCGTGGACGTGTCACGTTGACTGTCAGTGTGGGCATGTCAGCCGCTTTCCAGACCCCGGCGGCAGCAAGCGGCAGCGTGTTCGACGCGCTGAAGGGGTCGGCGTAAAACCGCGATGCAGGCAAACCGTTGCGCTCGCCAAGCAACTTCGCGGCGGCGCTGACCATTTCGGGTTTGCCGCAGGCGACTACCCAGGCATGCGCCAGCGAGGTGTGCTGCGCCGAGGCTATGTGCTGGACATAACGCTTGTCGCCTGGGCTTTCGCGGCTAAGTACCGGAATAAAGTGAAACTGTAAATATCGCTGCTCAAGCGCCGCGAATTCGTCACGCAGATAGAGATCATCGCGCGATGGAACCCCCCAATACACGCGAATATCCTTGCCCTTCCCGGCTATCAGGGCATCCATGACCAACGCTCTGATGGGCGCGATACCCGTGCCGGTCGCCAGCAGGATGGCCTGCCCCGCTTGATCGAGTGAGTTGGGCCAAACGCACTGACCGAAAGGGCCGCGCACCTTCAACAGGCCCAACGCATCGGCGCCCTGCTTGACACGCTGCGAAAACCGCCCCTCTGCGTACAACTGCACATGCAGTTCCAACCGGCCATCGGCCTGCATGCCAGTGGCGGGAGAATAGGCCCTGCGTGTCCCATCGTTCAGTTCGACAGTGACGTACTGCCCGGCACGATAGCGAACTACGCTCGAACCTGCTGCGGGCACCAATTGCAGCACCGCCACACTCGCGCTGGCCTGCATTACAGCGACCGCACGGTAGGCATGAACCCCGAGATCGTGTTCACGCGCACGCATAGGGCAACCCCTCGTGCAGGAAACCCAGCCGGTTCATCGGCAATGCGCCCTGATGTGCCCTAACACCTCTTCATTGTCCTCAATAAACCCGAACGAACCACTGTGCTCCAGGAATGCCAGTTCGACGCGCGCGCACTGAAACCCAAGTTGAAGCGCCGGATATAACGCGCGATCAAAACGTCCGGCCAGTACCTTGGTCGGTGGCACCAAGTCGTCGAGCAACGGCCTGAAATCCGGGATCTGCAACAATTGCCCGCCAATGCTGAAATCAACATCGGCACCGCAAAACAGCGGATACAGCTCTGTATTGCGTGAGCCTGGCTCACTGAACAATTTGCTCGCGTTAGCCGGGTCATAAAACCTGACCAGGGTAGCCGCCTGACCGAACAGCGCTTGCATGCGCGGCGCTGTAGACACTTCACCCTGCGCGTGTAATTGGCTTATCTGCGCCCATACATGCGGCAACTGCGTGGCAATGACCTGATTGATATTCTCATGGTTCTGCTGCCACATCTGCGGGCTGTGCAGCGAGTTGCAAAGCAGTACGGACCGCACGAGGTCGGGCCGGTCCAATGCCACCTGCAGGCTGATCAGGCCACCGTACGAAAAGCCGAACAGATGCGCACCCTCAGGGCAAAGCTGGCTGATCAATGCCGTTATATCCAGCACGTCTTGCGCGAAGCTGATAGCGCTCAGGTCCTCCGGTTTATCGGAGCGCCCACGGCCATACAGGTCGACATAGATGACCCTGAAGTCGGCGTGCAGGGCGTCAAAGTGCGGATGAAACAGAGCGTGCGAGCCGGCCGGGCCCAGTCCACTGAGCAACATCAACGGCTGCCCGTCCCCTGCTTGCTCGACCCAAAGGCGCTTCCCACGTACCTCATGGAACATGCCGGGCGCGTGCTGTACCTGTGAAGTCGTCATGCAACCCCCCGTATAGTCTGTTGAAACACATAGGCTTCGGCCTGCCGAACAGCCTCCACATCCCTGGCAAGTTGCTGCGGGTCGTCGTTAGCCAGCACCACGAAGCCCAGTGCCAGGGTTGCGAACAGATCCTGCGTCGCTGGTACAGCCTGACCTTCCTTGACCTGAATGCTCGCATCGACATAACTGCGCAATGCGCCAAGGGCGTGCAGTTTTTCAAGATTGCTCGCGATGCAAGGCGCCAGCGCGCGGAAAAAAACCACCGTCATATGCTTAAGCAGGGTGAAGCGCTTGGGCGGTGTGACGCCTTGGGCAAAGTACCTCACTGCCCGATGAACCTGGCTGTCGCCCGTGGCGATGACGCACAGCGCCGGGTGCCCGCCGCCATGAGGCCTGGCGCCCAATTCGATCAGCCGTGGGCCATCGGCAGTCTGCATGATTTCAATATGGGCGTTGCCCCAGGCAATACCCAGCGCATCGAGTACCTGCTCGGCATAGGTGGCCAGGGTTTCAATGATCGGGGCGTCGTGGCTGACCCACTCCATCCGGTCATAGATGGCCATGCCATTGGCGTTGGCCAACTTGGTGTATTGGCAGACGCTGCACAAGGTGTGAACCCCTGCGTAACTGAAGGTATCGACGACGTACTCGGTACCGGCCAGGTACTCCTGAACCAGCACCCTGTCGTTGATAATGCCCAGGCGGTTGGGCTTATCGAGCAGCCGTGTAAAGGCCGTCTGCAAGCTTTGATCCGGGCTGACCTTACTGACGCCATCGGTACTTGCGCTTTTGGGTGGCTTGACCACGAGGTGCCGGTGGGCCAGGCCATTGTCAACGCGCCAACGTTGCACGCTCGCGAAGTCATTCGTGCATATCTGCTTCATCATCGGTACACCCGCCGCAGACGCCGCAGCCGCCATAAGGCCTTTGTCACGCCGTGCGAGGGCAAGCCCCGGCGCATTGGAGGCCTGGGGCAGCAGGAGGGGCGCAAGGCGTTCAGCAAGCTCCACCCCGGACTCGCAGCCGGTGAGCACGCAAATCGGCGAATAATCGCGTAACTCGTCAGCCAGCGCCTCCAGATCGGCGACAGGCGCTACGTATATCCTGAAGAAATCCTGCGGCCGATACGAGGCGGCATACACCTCTGGCGGTTCGGAGCACGACAGCACCGCAATCAGCCTGACACCCTCACGCGCAAACTCCTTGGCAAACTGATTTCCGGATGAATACGGATCGACAATCACGGCATAACGCTCAGGGGCGCGCGTCATGATACGGCCCTCGCCATTTCGCTGATTTTGCCGCAGTACCGCGTCCATGCGTCTTGCACTGTGGGGCTGAGCGCGCGTGCGCGGATGGCGGCATGAACCATGCCGGGCTCGATAACCAATTCGACATCAATGCCTTGACGTTGCAACGCTTGCGCATAGAGCTGTGCATCGATCGCCAGCGAATCTTTCTCCGCGCCCATCACATAGGCCTTGGGCAAACCGCTGAAATCACCGGCAACCAGGGGCGAGACGTAAGGGTGCGAGGTGGTCGACGGGTCCGGGGTATAGCAGGCCGTGTAGAACTCCATCTCGCCCCCGGTCAGCAGCGGCGCATCATCGCCGCCATTACGCCAGCGGGTAAAATCCAGTACGGGGCTTATCAGAGCCTGGCCCGCAAGCGCAGGGCCATTGCGGTCACGCGTCATCATTGCAACCACCACCGCCATATTGGCGCCCGAGCTGTCGCCGGCCAGGATGATTTTGTTTCGGTCGATACCCAGGGTATCCGCCTGTGCGTGAGCGTAGAGCAGCGCGTTGTAACAATCTTCCAGTGCAAACGGGAATGGGTATTCCGGTGCCAGCCGGAAGTCGACGGCCATGACTTTGATACGGGATTTTGAAGCGATTTCCGCCGCGACAGAATGGTGGGTATCGAGGGACCCCATGACAAACCCGCCGCCGCGAATATAAATAACCAGCCCCTCAGTCATCGGCTGCGACGGTTCGTAAAGCCTGAATCCAGGGTGCGCGTCACCTTCGGTGACGTTGTGTTGTGACCAGTGCACATCAAGCGGCAGCGCATAAGGAAACTCGACCACAAGGCTCTGGTACAGACGGCGCTGGTCCTCCATCGCATAGGTGAAGAAATCGGCAGGCATAACCGCGTTACAACGATCAACGAACTCTTCGATACCCGGTGCGTAAGTCATCGCAATGGCTCCTGTCAGCTGTGGGGAGAATCTGTACTAAAGGGAATATTCGGTTCTCGCAGATCCGCCAGTATTCCGCGGCGAATGAGCGGTAACAGGCACAGCGCGGTGCCAATGCCGCCGACCCAGAGTGTCCATTCAAGCCCACAGTATTTGATGATCAATGAAGTCATCACGCTGCCCAGGGGAATGGCGCCCCAGATCATGAAGCGCTGCACTGAATTAACGCGACCGAGCAGGGACAACGGCGTATCGGTCTGCCTCAACGTCAGGGACGTGGGCCCGAACACCCCCTCCCCCAACCCGTGCAACACGCTGGCAGCTATAAGGCCGGCGATCGACCCAGAGGCGCCAAAGACTGCAATCAGAAACAACCCACTGACCGACGTAGCGGCGGCAATTACCAGGGTGCGCGCCATGCCGAAGTGGTTGAGCAACCTCGCGGCGACCAGGTTGGCGATCGGAAAACCGACAGCCGCCGCACCGATGACCAAGCCGATGACGCTGGGCGCAAGCAGCAGGATATCCTTGCAATAAAGCACCAGGCTGGTCTCGATAATCGTCAGAAACAACACATAAACGGCACCACACAAAAAAACCGGTTCGAGCTTGGGATGCGAAAACACGAACTTCAGCCCGGTTTTTATATCCGCCATGATGGATGTGCGTGCGGCGGGGGCATGATCCTGTGCACTTGCCACCGGTGCATCGCCGATAGCACTCAACGTAAGGATCGACACCAGGAACGAGCAGCCGTTGAGAAGAATCGCCATCGGCGGGCCGAACACCGTGATCAAAGGTCCCGCCCCTACTGGCCCCAATGTGCGGGCAATCGACTCGGAGAAAAACAATTTGGCATTGCCCTTCTGCAAGTCGGACGCAGCGCAATAGATTTCCGGCAGGAAGGAGTTGTATGCCACCTGAAAAAACACCGTCGCAATGCCGGCGATCAGGATCAGGCCCATCAGTATCGGGAATGTCAGCATGCCGCCCATGGCCATGAGCGCGACCGTGGCGTAGACCAGCATTTGCACCAGGTCCGCCAGGATCATGGTTTTTCGCTTGGGCAACCGGTCAATCAAGGCGCCGACCGGCAGGCCGAACGCGAGGAACGGTACAAACATTAAAAATGGCAAAAGTACGGCTTGTGCTGCCGATGCGCCCACTGTTTGCACCGCCAGGAACGGCAGCGCGATCACCAGGAACTGATTGCCCAGCAGGCTCAGCGACTGCCCTGACCAGAGCAAATTGAAATTTTTGTGGTCGGTGCGCAGTAACGGATTTTTTCGTTCAGCGTCCATACACCTTCTCCTGACTCAACAAAAGTAACGTCGCTCGAGGCCTGCCGAACGACCCGGCTTATCAACTGGCGATATTTTCAAACAGCCGGGAGGTCAGTTGTTTACCAAACCGAACACCGTCACAACTCAGATTTAACGAGACTCGGTAATCCTGGGATTTTCTAACGTAAATAGGGCAGTCAAATAATTGAACAGCCTGCATCCAGTGCGATGCGAACATTATGTGGGTCATTGGATAAACAGGTGTCTTCTTTAAGAAAAAGATCAAACCAAAACACAATGCCATGCGCCAGCGCATTGGCATCGGCGGTAAACGTCAGTTCTTGATGGGCATCAAAAACAAACGCGTTCTTGAAATCGGCATTATAGAACGCCACCGTGTTACTGACCAACCGATGCGGCCATGTCTGCAAGCGCACAGGAAAATAACCGGCGGTTTGGAAACTATTGAACGCACTGACGTCGAGACCAAAAATATCGTCGTACACATAGTTTAGATTGGCCACCTCCTGACTTGATAACAAGCAGGCATTCAGCTTCACCGATTGAGGAATGATAATGGCGCCGGGACTGAGCAACTCACGTTTTGCGTGAGTCAGCGCGTGACCAAAGCCTTCGCCAAAAAACCCGCAATCAACGGTTTCGGAAATCATAATCTCGATATGACGTGGAAGATCCTCACCCGCTATCAGATCGGTTGACAATTTGTTGATCACGGTAATGCGATGTTCCAGACCATTTACCCGAATTATTTCCTCTGCCTTGGCAGCCACCAGTGGGTTGAACTCACACGTGTAAACATGCTGGGCGCCCTTTCGTGCAATCAGCATCGCCAACAGGCCTGAGCCGGTGCCAATATCAAGTACGGTTTTATTGGTAAAGTCGGTCGCCTCAATGGCATTAAAAAAAGCCTGATTGCGTTGGTGGTCGTTCAACATGGAAAAATGCCAACGGGGGATGGTAGCTATCAACGGATCGTTCTTATTAATGGAGGTCGCGTTAAACACAGGCTCACTGTTATGACTCAACATGCTAAATCTCCGAAGTTTGGCGGTGCGTCCAGTTCAGCGGGATAGATCAGACGTTGTAAATAAGTCGTTCAAAATCTTGAAGCCCGACCCAGACCGTGTTCGCATTTTCCACGAAGGCTATATCCAGGTAGTTAATCCGGCACTTTCTGGTCTTTTTGCCATGCCAGGGGCAGATCACCGACTCAGTGTCTTCAGTGCCATGGGTCAGCGGGCCACCCCGGTGCTGACAGGTCATGTCTTTAAACTTTATCTGCCCCCCTTCATCGCGCTGCATTTGGATGTATTTACCCGCCGTCTTGATAACGGGTGGCGTCTGAGATCGGTCAAAGGCTATAAGTTGCATAGTGGCGATAATCCCCGATAGACAGAATTCGATATTTGCAAAACTCAGACAACACCAACGCACCGTGCAGCCTGTTCTTCGCGATGACCACGCACTCGCCGGGCGAGAGATCGCTGAAACAGTCTGGGCCGTGACAAAACCGCAGCAGGCCTTCATCGACAATACAAAACTCGTCACCATCATGGACGTGCGGAACAGACAACTCGCCCTTGGGCTCGTTGAGGTGGGCCACCGGGATGTTTTCAATGTTTTCCAACACCCTGTGTTTAATGTCCATCGCCAGTTGGCGATAGAGGGGCCGCTTGTTCATCCAGGTGATCTGCGCGCACAGATCATCTTCCATGATCTGCTGGAGCAAGCAGGACATTTCAATGCCACGCACAAACTCGGGATACACCGACGGCCCGTAACGTTCCGCCAGCGGCAGCAGAATTTCATTCAGGGTCATTGAACCGTGGAAATCGTCGATATGCACATGTTCGGTGTAATAGCGCGCGTCCACATCGGGAAAGTGTTGCAAGAGCAAATTCCTGACGCTGCCGCAATAAGGTCCGAAGGAGTTTTCTGCATACGTTATTGCGCCGACGTATTCAAAAAAGCACTCCGGGCTTCGCGTCAACTTATGAAAGTAATTATTATTGAGCAGCGAGGACGTCAGGTAGAAATTCCAATAGGCGTGGGAATTATCCAGCATGCCAATGGATTTCAGTGTCGCCTTGAATAACGTACTGTGCTTGGTCGCGTGTTTACCGTAACCGAACTCATCGAGCAATACGCGGAACACTGCAGATTGCGCGTCGCCATAATCACCCTTTGCAAACCGCGCCATGTGCGAAGACTCGGGAAGGAAATCCACAGCGTGTTGCATCAGTAACAGCTTCAGCATCAGTTGCGGATCACTGGCACTTTGAATCAGGCTCAAAGAATCGTGTACGGCTTCACCGCGGGGTTCCAGCTTTTCGGCGAGAAAGCATTTGAACAGTTCCTTGTTCCATCCCCCGCCAACGTTTACCTGATGCTGTAAATTACCCAGAACCTTCTCTTCGAGCGGAGCAATCAGCTGGTTTGCCAGCGTTCTCAGTGGCGTGGTATAGGCAGCTTTAAGGTCTTGTATAATAGTGTCGGAGGCAGCGGGCAGGTAGAGGAAGTCTTGTTCGTACAGCGCGGTAAGTGTTCGGTTCATCGTCAGCGACGAATAATTGAATAGTGTACTTTGCGTAACACTGTCAAACGTAGTGTAGGGAAAAGCTTGCGGTCGAAGGGGCCGCTTCCAGACAGATTCAGCTTCCACCCAGTCCTCGCCGTCATGGTAAAGTTCTATTTCACCCAAGCGCTTCATTAGAGGTTCAAAGTCTTCAGTTACCGGCATATCCATTGCATCACTCCCAAATGATTAGGTTTATCGATAGAACCAAAACATTTATCGCTCGGCCTATCGCATGTTGGCGACGCAATAGCCTTGCACCGCGCGTCAGCACTATGGGAGCAGCGAGCGGCAGGGTCAAAATATTGCAAAATATTTCTGGAAAAACTCTGTTTCTTGCTTTTATATCTTTTTATATTTGAATTTTTTCACACACCACGAAAAATGCATCTATCCTGTACGGTGCCCTACTACACACTTTTAGCGTGCGCAAAAATGAAACTTGCATGCCATTACTTAACAACAAGGGCCGGCAAAGTTTCATGCCATATCAATGAAGTCGCGGACACAGCGATAGCTAAAGGATTATATTTTTGCGGTATTACCCAGCTGTGCCAAATGGCCTTCAGTTGTCAGCTTCCACTCACGGTAACGGGCAGGCATGCACCTGAAGCATGGGCGATAGCCTGCCAATCGGGCGGTCTGTTCATCGATAAAAAATACACGATCCTTCACATACCCGCCTTTGCTCAAGGCTCGCAGTGCAGCCGGGCAGTCCAGGCGCCCGTAGATCCTGCTTTTTTTATGCCCGCCAAACTGTCCCGGCGTGTGACTGAGGGCAAGCTTGCCGTGGGCGTCCATGATCTTCCAACGCTTCATTACGCGCTCTACCCCGTTCAGTGCCAGCACGCAAGATCAGCCCATACCCACGGCTCGGCTCATCCGCCAACGTGTGCAGCATGCATGCCCTTCTCACGCTCAATTAACGTGCGCTTACGCTCCACCCCCCAACGGTAGCCAGACAATGATCCGTCACTGCGCACTACGCGATGACACGGAATCGCCACCGCCAGCTTATTGGCCCCGCACGCGTTAGCCACTGCACGGCTGGCGCTGGGCATGCCTATCCTCGCGGCGACCTGGGCATAGGTCTCGGTCGTGCCTGCAGGAATATCCCTGAGCGCCTGCCACACCCGCTCTTGAAACACGGTGCCACGAATATCCAGCGGAAGCGCAAGGTCTGAACACGGCGATTCGACAAAGCCGACGACGATCGCAACCAGCGCCTCGAACTCGACATCGCCACCGATCAGGTTGGCGTTGGGGAACTGGTCCTGAAAACTCTCCACCAGCGCGTTAGGGTCATCGCCCAATAAAATGGCACAAATGCCGCGCGCGCTTCTGGCCACCAGAATCGAACCCAGCGAGCTTTCGCCCAGTGCGAATTTGATATCCACGTTGGCGCCCCCGGCACGGTACTCGGTTGGCTTCATGCCGAGGATGTTTTGCGACGCTTCATAGAATCGGCTGTTGGAGTTATAGCCGGCCTCATAGAGTGCGTCGGTGATGGTGCCGCTGAGCGAAAGCTGGTCTCTGACGCGCGAACGCAATGAAGCTACGCTGTAGGCTTTCGGCGTCAGGCCTGTGAGTTTCTTAAAGACGCGGTGGAAGTGGAAGCTGCTCATGCCCACCTGTTCGGCCAGGTCGCCCAGGTTGAGCACCGTGTCCGATGTATCGATGAGCCTGCACGCTTCGGCGACGGCCGCGGTGTGCTTCTGGGCGACGGCCGCGGGGTTGCTGCTATCACGTTTGGAGGGGCGAAACCCGGCCCTTTCGGCCTCGGCCGCGGTGTCAAAAAATACGACATTTTCTGGCCGAGGCAGCTTGGTCGGACTGCAGGGCCGGCAATAAACCCCGGTGGTCAGCACTCCGTAGACAAAATCGAGGTTCGCATCAGCCTGGCGGTTTACGAGGATATTCCAGCGCGGATCGTCCTCGGCCCTCAGCAGCGGCTGGGTGGTTTGTTCTTTAAAGCATTCCATGGCAATGCCCCCTCTTCGCAATTTGCACAAGCCTATCGCTTTCGAGCCGCGTTAAAACCCCGAGTCTTGCTTTCAAATTCGCACGCTTGGCCGTCCCATCACTGCGCATCATGGAATATCACCCCAAGGGTAAACCTCTCCCCCGCGCGGACCTCGCTCACGCCGTGCCGCGTAAATACGGAGTAGAAGCCTCTGACTCCCTTCACGGGCCTGCGGTTGACGGCAAAAATCACAGCATCGCCCTTGCGCAACGGCACTACGCTGACCCTGGACTGCATGCGTGGTCGCTGTTCGGTAAGCACGAATTCTCCGCCGCTGAATTCGTCATTGGGCTCAGACAGGAGGATAGCCATCTGTACGGGAAACAGAATGTCGCCATACAGGTCGCGGTGCAGGCAATTGTAGTCACCTGCACCGTAGCGCAGCAGCAGTGGCGTGGGGCGCTCTTGCCGGGCGTCGTGGCACTGGCTTAGAAAGTCTTCATGGCGTTCGGGATAAGGCGGTTCGAGGCCAAGCTTAGTGTTCCAATAGTTGGCCAGTGGAACCAACTGCGGGTAAACACAGGATCTCAATGTGGCGATAATCGACGGCAGCGGGTAGGCGAAGTATTTATATTGGCCTGAACCGAAGCCGTGCCTGCTCATATTGATACACGACCGAAAGATATCCGGTTCGCTGTAGCTCTCGGTAAGGCGCTGGCAGACGTCTGGGTCGAGCAGGTTCTGAATAACGCTAAAGCCGCTGCCGTTTACGCGATGTAGATGCTCGCTCCAGTTTTCGCAAGCGAGCCTTTTTTCCAGTGCCGTGTCGGCCATTGGCATTCCCTTCTGGTAGGCGTGATTGTCAACATACCGCAGGCAATCAACGCGAGCCTCCCGTTTGTTGCTATCAAATTAATCCGCTGAACCGCCCCGGGTTTCCTGGCGGCTCCAACGTTTGCGAGACTGGGGCCAGCTATGAATACTCGCCCTGGGTGTTCTGCTGAAATCCGGGATCGCAGTGTTTTTGCTCTCAACCGGCTTTCGAAGGTGAGCACGTCTTCGTAGCGTTCCGCGATCCCCCCCTGCGCACGAGGTGCGGGCAGAGGCTACAGCGCTTTGCTCCATTGCCTACGGCTGCGTCGGAATCGGCTGGCTTGTCCGCTTGATTGGGCGTCTCTAAGGTCGCTCGGTCGCTGAAAAATCAGTGATCGGGTGACTGTCTTGGGGATCGAACCGATTAGGGCAAGGAGCGCTATGCCTACCGAAATGCTTAAAATAAGTACGCTTGGGGTCAATGGCCGAGATGGCAACGAGGAGCATGCCAAGGCGACAAAGTTGGCACAGGCTGCTTGGGATCGGGCGGTGGCGGCAAACGAACGCAACGATCGGGAAGCTGATGAGCGCTGGGAGAAGGCCCAGAATCAGGACGAAGGTGAGCATAACGGGTACGTTTTTGCGAAGTCTCGCGCACTCCCGGACGGGGTGATGGACCACACAGGTTTTGTGCCTGTGGAGTCGTTAGAGCATTACGGCGCCTATGCGGTGCTTGGTTCCAGGGCAGCGATGGCCGCAGGCGCGCAGGCGCTGGAATGGGTTGGAGGGTCTGTCAGTGCATCGGCCCTGACGGCTCGACTCGGCGGCACGCTGGCGGCGGTTTTACCGAGTGGGCTGGCGATCACGGTGGCGGCACTGATCCCGAACACGACTTCGCCGGACAGCGCGTTTTATTCATCCGCGCACTATGCCGAACTGACCAAAGGCAATACCCGCGTTCGGGTAACGCTCAAGCAATTGCCAGACGGCTCGGTTGACCTGTACGGGTTTTATACCGGCGGCAAAACGGATTGGCAGAGCGTGCCGGTCATCAAAGCCGAGCCCTGCGGCGACCAGTGGGTCGCGGACATGGGCGACGGTGTTGAAATTATTTGGACGCCGGCTGCTGATCCCAATGCCGTGTTGGGGATTCCTGCGCTCGAGGGTGTGACGCTCAAACCTGCGGTCTGGGTGTATCCGCCCGGCCCCAAGGCAGAGCAGATCCTGATTAACCCGGCGTATCCGCCGGATTATCAGGACGCTATTATCTGGTTTCCCAGCCAACCGACGATTGCGCCAATCTACCTGTCGCTGAGCGTGCGTCGGGGTGAGCCGGGAGTGGTGAGTGGGCTCGGTGAAGACGTACCAGGTGAATGGCTTGATCATGCTCGGTCGGGGCTGGGTGCACCGATTCCGACGGGTGTTGCGGATGCATTGCGAGGTCGCAAGTTTTCGAGCTTTGATTCGTTCAGGCGGGCGTTTTGGGTTGCGGTTTCGAGAGATCCGAAGCTAGGTGAACAGTTCACGTCAAAAGAGATGGATCGTATGAGTGTTGGGCGTGCGCCGCGAGCTCGACGGATTGATTGGGCGGGTTCCAGGAATTCGCATGATATCCATCACGTTGAGCCAATTTCTGAGGGTGGAGAAGTCTACAACGTCGATAATTTGCGAGTTAATACGCCAAAAAACCACGTCGATGTACACAAAAATCAAGGGCAAAAAAAATGAGCGATCCGTTTATTAAAAACAGTCTTTCTGATTACACGGAAAAAGAGTTCATCGCGTTCTTGGAGGAGCTTTTCAGGGCGGATGTGGCACCCACTGGTAATCGTGATGATGTGCTGTTGCTGCATCTCGATAAAATCGCTGGTCATCCTGCGAGCTCTGATTTGATTTATTACCCGGAGCCGGGAGCCGATACATCCGCCGAAGGCATCACTAAAACGATCAAGGAATGGCGAGCAGCTAACGGCTTGCCGGGCTTTAAGGAACTTGCAAAAGCATCAAGGCGTTAGAGCATGAGCGATGCATCTATTAAAAACAGCTTTTCGGCTTACTCCGAAGAAGAGTTCATAGGTCTTATCGATGAGATTCGGAAAGAAGATAAAGCGCCTACTGATGAACGTGCGGATGAGCTGCTATTTCATTTCAGGCAGATTATCGGTCATCCCAGCGGAGCAGATTTGATTTATTACCCGGAGCCAGGAGCCGATACATCCGCCGGAGGCATCACCAAGACGATCAAGGAATGGCGAGCGGCTAACGGCTTGCCGGGATTTAAAGCGTGAGGTTTCCCTGAATGCGGTAATTTTTTTGTTTTCGCGTGCGGTAAAATTTCTCCGTGACACAGAAAACACGAGGGCGGCAGGCAAAATCCAAGGCAGATGCCAATTGGTTCCTGGAGCTGACACTTCAAATTCACAAGCGCCGTTTGGTGGCAACTGTGGTGCGTTGAAAGACGTGCTGCGAGTTGATGAAAATACGAATACTGACCCGGTGATGGCTGATAGACATATTGATGGTTTGGAAAGGACGGTGGCGCTCTTTATGACGTTGATAATTTGCGAGTGAACACGCAGAAAAATTACATTGATATCCATCGATAGGAAAACCAATGAAAAAAGCCTTTTCTGAATACACCGAGATCGGATTTATTTCTGAGTTAGATCATTTGATCAATACTTGCAGCACTGCTTCAGATGATGTTCTTGCTGATCTTTTGGAAACGTTCGAAAACGTCACGGGGCATCCAGCAGTATCAGACTTGATTTATTACCCGCAGCCGGGAGCCGATACATCCGCCGAAGGCATCACTAAAACGATCAAGGAATGGCGCGCGGCTAACGGCTTGCCGGGCTTTAAAGCGTGAGATTTCCCTGGAGGCAATATTCCTTTGGTTTTCGTGCGCGGAGAAATTTTTCCATCACACAGAAAACACCAGGATGACAGGCAAAACCCAAGGCAGATGCAGGAAAATCTTTGCCTACACCGCCTGCACGCAGTCAACTGTGAAGCGCCAACGATTTTTCTGAATGAATCCACCTTCTGCCCTGTCTCAAGCACTGATGGCTCCACCACGGAGCTGACCTCAACAGGACATGAGATATGACTCTGCCTCTAAACGTCGTCGCAATCATGAAGGCTAAAACCGGCAAGGAAGCTGAGCTACACAGCTTGCTGCAAGACGCCCTGCCGCACTTCCAGCAAGAGCCCGGCTGCCAAGCGTATGCGCTACTGACTGACCTTGAGGACCCTACGCGCTTCATCTCTTATGAGAGCTGGGACGACGAAGCCGCGCTGCAAGCGCATATGAAAGCGCCCACCTTGACGAACGCCATGCCAGCACTGGAAAAGATCCTCGCGGAGCCCATGCAGCAGTTTCGGTTAAATCAGCTGCCGGGCAGTACGCTCTAGCAGTAATCCGTGCAAAACCGGCATACACGGCACGCGCGCAACGTCACGGGTACAGGCTTGGGGGCACACCCGGCATACGTTGCCGCCGTGGTGAAATGGGTCAAGTGAATTGAAGAAGGGTCAGTGTATGAAATATATCTACATCTTGGTCTTGTCGGCATTGAGCTTGAGCAGCATGGCCGCAGACCGCGGGCTTGATCTACCCAGTTGCAACCTGCAGGAGCAACGCGCATGGGTAGGCAAAACGGGTGGCCAAATCACCGACATCCGGCAAGCCCACATTTCGGAACGTGGCAATGTTTTGATTGCCGATATCAGTACCTCGCGAAAGGCTCGAAAAATTACTGAGGCACAGGCCAAACAGATGTTCAATCGCATAGAAGACATACGATTACAGTCTGACCGTTTTGTGAAGCAGCAGGGGTTCTTGAGTGCAGCGGAGAACGCCAGTTTTGATCGGGACCTGGATGCAATCGCTCAAAAGCTTTGCCAGCCGTAAAAACCTCGCCCCTACCTGCGGCGCGCCCTAAGCCGCCGCACTCTCCCTATTCAGGTTTCTGCCTGGAACGAAACGCCGCCACCTTCATGCGATTACCGCACGTCGACATGCTGCACCAGCGGCGGCGGTGCGATTTACTCAGGTCGTGGAACATCAGAATGCAGTCATGCGCCTCGCACTGGCGAACGAATTCGAATTTTTCGCTCGTGACCAGGCTCACCAAGGCATCGGCCACAGGCCACAGCAGGCTTGCCGGGCTGCCGTCGGTTCGATGAACGCCGAGGCGGAACGCCTGCGCTTGGCCATCCCATTCCAGCCTGCTCACCGGGCGCCCCGCTTCCAGCACCTGATTGATCAAGGTGAGATCGGCTGAGGCGCCTTTCAGTGCAGCATTAACCAAAACCCTCGCACTGTCGCGAAGCGTGCGAGCTTCGGTCAGCAGCCCCTGCTGGACCGTCAGGCCTGCACTCTCAGGCAACAGCCCTGCCAGCTTGAGCCAGCGCGCGACGCTTTGATCATCGGTAAAGCTGTCGTGACGTTGCTCACCCACGCCGTACTCACTGTTGATGAAATCGAGGGCGAGGTTGTCCGCCAAAAAAAGTGGGCTGGAAGAAGTGCTGGTCGGATTCATAGCGCCCTGTAACCAATAAATTAAGTTTGACAGGTTACCAAAAACATACGTAACCTTCAAATTCAACTTTTAAAGGTTACATAAGGAGTCACCATGACCTCTCCCAAATCGATTGCAGCGGCAGGCCTTGCGGTTTCCCTGCTGGCTGGCGGTGCGCAGTCGGCCAACGCGACCAGCGTGGTTCATTACCGCTACGAGCAAGTGGGCGATGTGAAAGTTTTCTACCGTGAGGCGGGCAACCCCGACGCACCGACGGTATTGCTGCTTCACGGCTTCGCTGCCTCATCGTTTATGTTCCGCGAGCTTATTCCGCAACTTGCCGATCGCTATCACGTAATCGCGCCGGACCTGCCGGCGTTTGGCTTCACCGAAGCGCCTGCCCGGGGCGAGTACGCCTACACCTTCACTCAATTGGCGAAGACCATCGGCCAGTTCACCGAACAGCTCAAGCTGGGTAAATACGCGCTGATGGTTCACGACTACGGCGCCCCCGTGGGATGGCGCCTCGCTGTGGCCCATCCTGATCGGGTGACCGCGATCATTTCTCAGAACGGTAACGCCTACGAGGAAGGCTTGGGCGATAGCTGGGCGCCTATCCAAACGTACTGGCACGCACCGACGCAGCAGAACCGCGACGCGCTCAAAGACTTCCCGACACCGGCCTCGATCAAGTGGCAATACCTTGAAGGGGTTGCCGACCAAAGCTCGGTTTCACCCGATGGCTACACGTTGGAAGGGCTTCAAATATCGCGGCCTGGCAATGCCGACATTCAGCTCGACCTGGTGTTGGATTACGCCTCGAACGTAGCAATGTACCCGGCCTTCCAGGCCTACTTTCGCAAGTACCAACCACCGCTGCTGGCGGTGTGGGGCAAGAACGATCCGTTCTTCCTTCCGGCCGGGGCCGAGGCGTGGAAGCGCGACCTGCCGAAGGCGGACATTCGCTTCTACGACACCGGGCATTTCGCGCTCGAAACCCACGGCAAGCAAATCATTCCGGTGATCCGTGAGTTTCTGGACAAGAACATCAAGTAGCGGCAAGGCTTCAGCGGTGGGGCAAGTTCGCGGCTCAACCCACCTGTTTTGCGGGAACATCAGCGGCAGCGCAGTGGACTAAATGGAAGCACTTCTGCCGCTGCCCCAACAGGAATGAAACCGATGCATATTCTTCACATCGCCAGCTCTCCACGCGGGGAGCGCTCCGCTTCCCTGAAATTGGCCTCGCGCTATC
Organism: Pseudomonas sp. ICMP 460; assembly: GCF_002723595.1. Lineage (NCBI taxonomy): Bacteria > Pseudomonadati > Pseudomonadota > Gammaproteobacteria > Pseudomonadales > Pseudomonadaceae > Pseudomonas > Pseudomonas sp. ICMP 460. The sequence goes on along the minus strand of NZ_LKBR01000007.1, from coordinate 95,845 downwards.
TTGAGACCGTAACCTCACTTCATCCCGACGCCAGCATCGATGTGCTGGACGTTTGGACCACCGATCTGTTGCCCTTCGACGGCCCTGCCCTGAATGCCAAATATGCAGACCTGCAAGGCGTGCCAATGAGCGCTGAGCAAGAGGCTGTGTGGAAACAGATTCATGCGTTGGGCGAGCGCTTCCACCGAGCCGACGTCATTGTTTTCAGCGTGCCGATGTGGAACTTCGGTATTCCCTACCGCCTTAAGCATTTGATTGACGCGGTGTCACAGCGCGGCGTGCTGTTCGATTTCGATGCCCAAGGCATGAAGGGTCTGCTTAAAGGCAAGCAGGTGGTGGTGTTCGCCACCCGCGGCGTAGCGCTGGGGGAAGACTACCCAACCGACGCCTACGATCATCAGGTCGCTTACCTCAAAACCTGGGCACGGATGGTGGGTATTCCGGCGATCAGCGCGGTGCTGTCGGAAGCAACGCTCGGGGAGGCTGCGACGGCAGACGCCAATTTTACCGCAGCGCTGGACGAAGCCTCGAAGCTGGCCAGCGAACGGGTGTGAATTGGAGCGATAAGCGCTACCTAACAAATGTTAGGTAGCCTATTGACGAGCGCCCTTCGAAGCCCTATGGTTTGCCTACCTAACAAACGTTAGGTTTGATTTCGCTCACTCCAGGAGATGGTCATGAATTCGAAATTGCAGCTGTTTACCTCCCCGTCGGCATTCCCCAACCCTCAGCGGCTGCGTTTGTTCATGCATGAAAAAGGGATCGCCGATCAGTTCGATGAAATCATCTATGACATGGCGCCGGGTGGGGAGCAACGTGGCTGGCGCCATCTGAACATGAACCCATGGGGTGAAACACCGACCCTGCAACTGGCAGACGGCGGCTTTATTTCAGAAACGCCGGCCATCGTGCGCTTTCTCGATCAGTCTTACCCTGGCCGCAAGATCATGGGTGATGACGCCCTGCAGCAGGGGCTCGACAACATGTGGGATAACCGCATTTGGGTGCACATTCTTTATCGCATCGTTACGGCGTTTCATGTGCTGCACACGGGGCTCGGGTTCAAGCTCGAACTGACCAAAAATGAGGCATGGGGTGAGCACTGCCGCAAGGAGGCACTCACCCACGCGGCATTGGTCAATCGTCATTTGGCGGATGGTCGCGAATGGCTTTTGGGCGGCGCGGAGCCTACGTTCTCCGATATCACGCTGGCAACCGCCATCGCCTTCTCCAAGTTCCCGGTCAACGCCACCCCGCTGGATGAGCGTTTCGAGCATCTGGACGCTTACTGGAAGCGCTGGCAGCAACGGCCGAGCTTTCAAGCGGCGTACGCTGATCGCAGCAGTGGCATACCCGAACTGGATTCGCCCAGCGTTTAATGCCTGATCAGGCGCCGGGGCGGCCAGCACACGGTGGTCTCGGCGCGATATGACATCGGTTCTACGCGCCCCGACCGTGCCTGCCTAACCTATGTTAGTTTTTTGCTTTAACATACGCTGCTTCCTCAGAAACTCGCCCGAAGTGCGAAAGGCACGACAATGAGCACCAACGCCCGAGAAGCCATACTCACGGCCGCCAGGAACATCGCCCAGTCACAGGGTTACAACGGCCTGAATTTTCGCGACCTTGCGCAAGAAGTTGGCATCAAGCCAGCCAGCATTTATTACCACTTCGCAAGCAAGGCCGATTTGGGTGTCGCTGTTGCCAAACGCTATTGGGAGGACGGCGCCGCTGCGCTTGAAACCATCTCTGAGCAAACCCCGAACGCCATCGAAGCCCTTCACCGATTCCCCGAGATTTTTCGTCGCTCGCTTGAAGCGGATAATCGCCTGTGCCTGGGCAGTTTCGTCGGGGCTGAAACCGATAGTTTACCCCCCGAAATGTCCCACGAGATTCAAACATTTACCCAGGTCAATGTGGACTGGTTGAGCAGGCTACTGGTCGCGGCAAGCGTCTGCGAACCGGCTGAGAGCGACGCCCGCGCGCGCGCTATTTTTTCCGCCGTGGCGGGCGCTCAGCTCATCGCGCGCAGCAGGTCGGACATCGCGCTGTTCGATACATTGATTGATGCGTACCGTGCGTATGGGCCGCTGCCTGCGTAATTGACAGCTGCCTGATTCAGACGTTTGTTGAACCAGCCGTTCGCCTACCTCAATAACTCAGCATCACTACATTACTTGGTAATGTCGACTCCTGGCTGAAGGCGGTGGTTCGAGCCCGCCTACCTTCGACCAGCTATTACTGCCAAAAGAATAAGGGAAGAATCTCATGGCAACATCTGAAGAACGGCAACAGGCTTGGGAAAAATTTTTGCAGCGTTGGCCTCGCCAGGCGCTGAATAATTTGACGCCAAGTACTTATAACAAGAGCGGTGATCAGGACACGTTTACCTATTGGTTAGAATTTGGTCTGGGGCGGCTGCTTGGTTCAATAAAAGGCGGTGATTCCTCCAAGCTGGGCCTGTACGAGCGTAAAAATGAGCCAAAGGGGCCGCGAGCTCATGTGCAGGCGGGCGAGGTGTACTCATGGAAAAAGAAGTACGGAGCTTCTGCTGATGAGGCTTTTAGAAATATTCATTCAAGAATCATCGAGGTTGCGAACGCAGCCTGGAAAGGAGAATTGTCGCTCGTTCAAGAGATTGATTTGGAGCATGTGCTGAAGTGGAAGATCGCTTTCATATATCAGGATGTCAATACCCCTTGCGTGTTGCCGATTTACAAATACAAAAGCCTGAGCGCAATTGCTGGTGAGGCTGATAAGCAGGTTGCTCAGGCTGATCTCTATACACGTTTGCTGGAACAACGTGGTGAGAAACCCGTTTTGGCTTATGGATTTGATTTGTGGGACTCCTTGGAGGAAGTGCCTGATGACGAGGAAGCGACTGATGCATGGGAGATTGCAGGCCAAACCAAGGAAGAAGCGTTTAAGCCACCGTTAAATCAAATACTTTTTGGCCCTCCTGGTACAGGTAAAACCTACAACGCCATCAACCAGACGCTGGCTATCTTGGCGCCAGAGTTCCTAGCGCAGAACAGTGGCGATGGCCCTGAGTCTCGCAAACGTTTGAAGACCGAGTTCGACCGGTTCGCGGCGGCTGACCGCGTGCGCTTTGTAACCTTTCATCAGAGCTTCAGCTATGAGGATTTCGTTGAAGGGTTGCGGGCTTTGCCACCTAACAGCGAGGGCAACCCCAGCGATTCATTGGCTTACGACGTGGCAAAGGGCGTCTTTGTGCAGTTGTGCCTTGATGCACGCAGCGATCCAGTTCTGGAGCAGAAGCTTGGGTTGAAGAAAGACCCGACCATCTGGAAAATTTCCATTGAGGAGGCGAGCGGTGACGGGCGAACCAGGCGCTACTGTTTCCAGCACGGCGAAGCGCGTATCGGTTGGCATAAGGTCGGTGATATTCGGCAGGCCGATCTTGCCGATCCTTCGCTCAAGCTGGGTAGCAATGATCAAAGTTCACTATCCAGCTTCGGAAGAGAAATTGAAGAGGGCGATGTGTTGGTCTGCCTCGGCACCCGCAAGAGTATTTGCGGGGTTGGCGTGGTGTCTGGGGAGTATGAATACAACCCAGCTGTGCCAGAGGGGGTTCGCAAGGACTACGTGCAGCGTCTCCCGGTCAACTGGCTGCTGAGCGATATTGACTTCGACATCACTGCACTCAATGGCGGTCGTGGTTTGACACTGAAAACTGTGTATCCCATGAGTCGTATCAGTTGGCCTGAATTACAGCAGGGGCTACAGCAGGCTGGCTTCAGTCTTACCAGCGAGCCTAAGAAGCCAGCGACTGCGGAAAAACTGCCTTATGTGTTGATTATCGATGAGATAAACCGAGGCAACATCTCGCGTATTTTTGGCGAGTTGATCACTCTGATCGAGCCGTCCAAGCGTGCGGGTGCCGCAGAAGCGCTCGAGGTAGTGCTGCCTTATTCGAGACGGCATTTCAGCGTACCGGATAATGTCTACCTGATCGGCACCATGAATACCGCAGACCGCTCTCTCGCGGGGCTGGATATTGCGCTGCGCCGGCGCTTTGCTTTCCGCGAGATGCCGCCTCAACCGAAATTGCTGGATTGCATTGAGGTGGCTGGGGTGAATATCGGCCAACTGCTGCGCGTGATGAACCAGCGCATTGAGGTTCTACTCGATCGTGAGCACTGCCTGGGTCACGCTTACTTTATTCCGCTGAAAGAAGAAGGCTTGGAAGACGGCGACTTGCTGGTGAAACTTGAGCTGATCTTTCGCAACCAGATTCTGCCGCTGCTGCAAGAGTACTTCTTCGAGGATTGGCAAAGGATCCAGTGGGTCCTCAATGACCATCGCAAGCCGAAGCCTGACCGCTTTACGAAGCGAGACGTGCAAGATGTAACGGCATTGTTCGGCACGATCAACTTACCGGCTCAAGTTGGAGGGTGGCGGATCAACGAGGCGGCGTTCAAGCGGCCGTCGGCCTATGCCGGGGTCATCGCAGTCAATGCTGGAGCAGAAGTGCCGTCAGCCGACCATGATGAGGTGGACGCGTGAGCGCACCCGTAACCGTGCGTGAGTACGCTCACCTGACCACGGCAGCGGTCGCGCCCGGCAACCCCGACCGGGCGCAGATTTCCGCAAGTGCCTTCGACTGGCTCTGCGAGCTTAGCGCAGGCTTCAGACGCAATGGTGCCACGCTGTTGCATGTGGAAGGGCGCTGTGAGCTTAAGTGGGATTCATACGTGGGCGTTCTGGAAACACCTTGCGGAACGCGTCTGGAGATTCTGCCCAAGCACCATGAGCGGGGAGCGTGTGAACATAAGAGCCGCGCGTTGCTGCGCAAGTTGATTCAGAACGCTTTGCAACTGAAGCCCCGCGAGACCTCTATGGCGAGCCTCGAACTGTTCGATAAGTCACTCAGCGAATGGGTGATGGGGCAATTTCTCGGTGAGCTGGATCTACTGATCAAGCGTGGCATGCGCTTCGATTACCAGCGCATCGAAGAAGAGCAGCGTTTTCTGCGTGGCCAGCTCGATGTGGTGGCGCAGATGCGTCAACCGCCTGGACGCCAACACCGGTTTCAGATTCGCCACGATGTATTCCTTCCGGACCGCGCTGAAAATCGCTTGCTCAAGCTGGCGCTGGAGCAAGTCGCCAAGAGTACGCGCGATGCCGACAACTGGCGCCTGGCCCATGAGCTGCGCGTAATGGTGTCGGAGGTTCCTGCCAGTCGATATGTAGGCCAGGATTTACGCGCATGGAGCCATGACCGATTGATGGCGCATTACCAGGCGATCAAGCCGTGGTGCGAACTTATCCTCAACCAGCAGATGCCAATTGCTGTAAACGGCCAATGGCGCGGCATGAGTTTGCTGTTTCCGATGGAAAAGCTATTCGAACAGTACGTGGAGGGCTGGCTGCGCCGCTGCCTCGTTCCTGGCGCGCGTCTTACGCCGCAGCCTTCCCGACATAGCCTCTGCAAGCACAATGACACGGCGATGTTCCGCCTGAAGCCGGACCTGCTGCTGGAGCTGGGTCAGTACGCCTGGGTACTGGATACTAAATGGAAGCGTTTGGATGAAAACGATAGCCAAAACAAGTACGGCCTTAGCCAGGCAGACTTCTATCAGCTGTTTGCCTATGGTCAGAGGTATCTGGCTGGACGGGGTGAGTTAGCGTTGATCTATCCACGTACAGCTCAATTCTCGCAGCCTTTACCCCCCTTTGATTTCAGCCCCGAGCTTAAGCTATGGGTGTTGCCGTTTGATCTGGATGAAGACGTACTTTTGGCAGGCAATGAAGTGGCTTTCACTCGCTGCCTGAGTCAGGCCGACTAGGAATGGCCGCGCTTGGCGCAACAGGAGGTGAGGTGCATGAGTGAACATGGGCCCATTGAGCAGTTCAGCCTCGGCCGGACGACAGCTAGGTTAAAGGCAACTCTCATGCAGCTGTGAATAGAGGTCGCACTTGGGGATAGAACGCCCTCTTGAACGGCAACACTCGGCCACCGCCTCAGGGTGCTCCCATCTAACTAGCGGCAACTTCAAGACGGAATCATCTCGCGTATACGCGAAGCGATGACGTCGACCGCGAAGGGTTTCGTCAGAACGGCCATGCCTTTATCCAGCAGAACATCGCCCATCACTGCATTTTCTGCATACCCCGTAATGAACAAGACTGGCAGACCAGGGCGGACTTCGCGCGCCGCATCCGCCATTTGCCGGCCGTTCATGCCTCCAGGCAGACCGACATCGGTTACCAACAAATCGATGCGAACATCCGACCGTAGAATTTTCAAGGCCGTGGCACTGTCGCTCGCTTCCAGAACCGCGTAGCCCAGATCTCGCAAAATGTCCGTGACCAGCATGCGTACGGTCGGCTCGTCATCCACCACCAGCACCGTGGCCTCGTGCACTGAAGGCTTAGGCATCGAGGCGCGTTCTTCAACCGATTCGGCATCGTCTGGCCCGTCATGGCGGGGCAGATAAATGCACACGGTTGTACCGTTGCCTACCTCTGATTGGATGCGCACTTGCCCGCCGGATTGCTGGGCAAAGCCGTAGATCATCGAGAGGCCCAAGCCGGTGCCTTCGCCAAGCGGTTTGGTGGTGAAGAACGGTTCGAATACGCGCTCCATCACATCGCGTGACATGCCGGTGCCGGTGTCGGTGACGCACACCGACAAGTACTGACCTTCGACCATATCGAGTTGGCGCGCAGCCTCCAGGCCCAGCCTCCGGTTCGCGGTCTCGATAGTAATATGCCCGCCATGCGGCATCGCGTCGCGTGCGTTGATCGACAGGTTCAGCAGTGCATTTTCAAGCTGCGGCGGGTCGACCAGCGCCAGCCAAAGCCCCGAGGCACCGACGAACTCAATCTGGATGGATGGCCCTACCGTGCGGCGAATCAAGTCTTCCATGCCGCAGACCAGTCGATTCACATTGGTCGGCTTGGGGTCGAGTGTCTGTCGGCGCGAGAATGCGAGCAGCCTGTGGGTCAACGCGGCGGCTCGTTTTGACGCGCTTTGTGCAGCGTCAATGTAGCGGTCCACCTCATTAAACCGGCCCTGACGCAGACGGGTTTGCAACAGCTCAAGGCTGCCGGAGATGCCCGCCAGCAAGTTGTTGAAGTCGTGCGCAAGGCCGCCTGTGAGCTGGCCCACCGCCTCCATCTTCTGCGCCTGGCGCAGAGCTTCCTGCGTCAACAGAAGGTCTGCCGTGCGCTCTTGAACTCTGACCTCAAGCGTATCGTTCAACTCCTGCAAGCGCACTTCCGCAAGCTTGGTTGCGGTCACGTCACGCGAGGTCGACAGCAGCTTTTCCGGGACGCCATTGGGTCCCATCACCGGGGTGACGATGACATCCCACCAACGCGGAGCGCCTTTCATGGTCTTGGCAAAACCCTGGAAGCGGCCGATCCGGCCTTCTTTAGCCTCGGCCACGGCGTGCAAAACCTTGCCGTGCTCCTCGCCTTGCCATAAATCAGGCCAACACGCGCCTTGAATGGCACCGAAGTCATCGACCTCCATCACACACATGCCGCCCTCGGTCATGAATTCCAGGCGGGCATCCAGGTCGAGCACTTTAATGCAGTCAGCCGAGCTTGCGAGTACACGACGGTTGAACTCCTCACTGGCCCGCAGCGCTTCCTCCGCGTCTTTGCGCTGAGTCAAATCCACCGTGGCCACCAACAGGTTTCCAAGCAATCCTGCCGCATCAACAATGCGCTGGATGCTGCTGTTGGCCCAGACCAACGAGCCGTCGGGGCGGCAATAACGCTTATCCAGGGCAGTGCTGCTGCCCGTACGAATCGCCTGCTCTACTGCCGCAAGGGTGGGAGGCAAATCCTCGGCATAGGTTATGTCTGCGACACCTAGCTGGAGCATCTCTGCTTCAGAACGCCCAAGAATACGGCACAGTTCGCTGTTGACTCGAATGAAGCGGCCTGCGGGGTCGACCTCAGACAAGCCAACCGTAGCGCTGGTAAATATGACGCGCAGCCGCTCTTCGCTTTCGCGCAGCCTTGCATCGGCGCGCGTACTTTCGAGCATCGACCACAGGCGCGCGCACGTCGTTTCAACGATCGCCACTTCGGCCTCGTCCCACGTGCGCGGCTGTGCGTGGTGAACAAACAAGATCCCCAGCAGGCGACCCGCTCGAACGAATGGAACGCCAAGAATCGCACGAGCCTTGATGACGTTGAACGCCGGGGTTGGACCCGAGGTCATCCAATCTTCGTGGCCATCCTGCAGCGCGACAGTCTGGCCTTGCTTCAACTGCGCACTAAAGGCGGGTGCAAAATCATCCAAACACCACGTACCCGGCATCGAGGCGGCTTTTGCCCCATTCCACTCGCGCAGCACTGAGACCTGAGTTTGCGTGTCATCCATTTCGCCGAAGCCGACATGATCGACGCCCAAGTGCTCACCGAGCAGTGCGGCGGCCCGCGCCATCATCTCCAACGGATTGGAAAGCGCTCGCAGTTGATCTTCCAACGCAAGCTGAAACCTGTGTTGAAGGCGCTCGGCGGCGTGCAACCGGTCGCACCGGGCATCATCCAGATGCAACGCAATGAGATGCGCGAAGCCTTTGACCATGTCCAGGACCGGTGGGTTATCCAGGCGGGCCGGGTGTGGATCCACCGCGCACAGACCGCCCCACAGGCTGCCATCTTTCAAGACGATGGGCATGAACAGATAGCTCTGAAACCCCTGCCCCTGAAGACTCGGATGACAAGGGTGCTCGGCAAGGTTGCTGATGAGTGCCGCTTGATGGGCTGTGCCGGCCTGGTGGTCAATGGCAGGCACACACTTCAGTTCATCGCCCGGCTGCACATTCAAACCGATGGCATCGCGCACCGCGCAGGCCATTGAACGACCCTGAATCACGCGGGCAACCGCTGCAAAGCCCATCCCGGTCATACCGCACACGGTTTCCAGCAACGCAGAGATCGCGCCCATGCACGCTATGTCCGCCTGGTCGATTGCCAATTCAGAGGGGCACACAATATCGACCGACATATCTGGCATCGCAGGTTTACTCGAAAAGTGAATGTTCAGCGTTCAAAAGATTTCCGCCAGATTGCGCCTGACCGCTCCCACCGTACGATTTAACGTGAGAGTTGAGCCGTGATTTGAGCTGGCTGCAGTCGAGCCTAACCAACGACCTAAACGCTCAGACATCCGGATAAGCTAAAAGTCCACATGAGAGCCAAGAAAGCGCTAAGTACGCAGGTTGCGGGCAACGCTTGAGACAATCGCGCCGGGTTGCAGTCAGTTATCGTCCATGGAAGGGTGCAACTTTAATGGGTATTAATATTCCCCGTGCGAAACCGACTTTTACTCATGGAGCAACAATGCGGATCTACATCACAGGCGCCTCATGCGCAGGCGTGACAACGCTGGGCCGTACCCTCGCCTCTTTGCTCAGCCTGCGCCATCTTGATGTCGATGACTTCTATTGGCTGCCCTCCAACCCTCCATTTACAACCAAGCGCCCGCCCGATGAGCGCGTGGCTCTGATTCAACAAAACTTCGGTGATGACGATTGGGTACTGACCGGTTCCTGCATGGGTTGGGGAGATGCGCTGATCAGCAATGTCGATCTGATCGTGTTTGTGGTAACGCCCACCCTGGTTCGCCTCGAACGATTGGCCGCACGTGAAAAGCAGCGCTTTGGAGACCGAATCGCACCCGGCGGCGACATGCATGAGATCCATGTGGCGTTCCGGGAATGGGCCTCGCAGTATGACGACCCAACGTTCTCCGGCCGCAACAGGGCGTGGCACGAGCGCTGGATGTCGACGCAAACGGCACCGACGGCAAGGATTGATGGGTTGAGCAGTGCTGAAAAAATGGCGGCAGATGTCATTCAAGCGTTGTCATCCGCGCTTTAAGCAGCGTGGTATCGACGCATCGCCGCTCTGTCGGCACACACTGCAAATGTTCATAAACCCGGCGTAGTGTAAAACCCCCTTGCAGGCAGCGCCTGCACCCGCCATGCCCCTTAATGGAGACGCCATGAACAAGTTCTGCACTTTTTTGCTCGCAATGTCCCTCCCCGCCATGAGCTGGGCCAGCGATGCTTTACCCAATTTGCCTGCCGTCACACAGTCGTTGTTGGCGGGTAAATCTGTGTCCGTGGTACTTGATCTGGGCCTGTGTAAGCCTGGATCAAGTGAGGCAAAGCCCACCAAAACCCGCGGTGGCCTGCGTATTGATGCCTTTCGCATCACTGAAGACGGCACCCTGGCATTCGCCGACGATCACTTCACGGTGAATCGTGACGACAAGCCGATTAATCAATTCCTGCGCTACCGGGTGCACGCAGATGGCACTGCCGAGTTCAGCATGACGATATTCTCCGTGCCCAATTACCAGCAGATGGATAAAACCCTGACTTACAACTGCGCTATCGGTAAGGGCATGAGTTTTTTTGCCGCCGATTAAATTCAATGGGGCTGGGGCTGTGCTGACCGATTACTGCCGGGGCTGGCAGTGAAGTTGTATAGTTTCAGCCCCCGTCGTGCTGACTGTTTTAAAGCACTAGCGTAAAGACCGCTTTTGACTGTAGACAGTCTCAGCCAGCGCCGTGCGATCACGTCGCCTACCCCGTTGTTTTGCAGGATGAGTACATTTCCTGCAGCAAGCCGTGGTTCAAAGCCTACTGGCGATTTCCTTCCAGATGTAGGCGTAGTTGTATTGCAGCCAGCGAACCAGCACTTTATCGAACTGCCGACGAAACCAGTTGCGCTCTCTAGCTGCCAGCCTCTCTTCTATCGACTCTCTGAGTAGGTCGGGGTCGAATCCCGTCCATACCGGAGGCACCGCTGCGACGAGATTGGTGAAGCACACCGGCGCGACCTCTGAATAGAGGATTGTATAAAGTATTTCAGGGTCGACGCCTCTCACCTGATTCGCCACGTACTCATATTCGACGGGAAAATCATTGAATGGCTCGGAAAGAGCAGCTATGGCTTTCGTCAGTAGTGGTTCGGTCAGAAGATTTCCCAATGTATGAGCGCCTCTAACGCTTCGTCCAGTGAGCTCGCCACCGCTTCGCCTGCGACCCCACCGGCAATTGTCCCAGCCAAGACAACTGCTATTGCGAAAATGGGGGCGCTTGGACCGCACAACGACCTTGCCCCCGAGAAACGTCTCTCTCAACCGCGCTTCGGCAGCTTCCAGTTCGGCCGCACAAAGTGGCACGTATAGCCGTTCGGTATACGCTCCAGATAATCCTGATGCTCCGGCTCCGCTTCCCAAAACGGCCCCGCCGGTTCGATTTCAGTCACCACGCGGCCCGGCCATAACCTGGAAGCATCTACGTCGGCAGCGGTGTCTTCGGCAACGTCGCGTTGCTGTTCGCTCAGGTAATAGATCGCCGAGCGATAACCTGGCCCAAGGTCGTTGCCCTGGCGGTTTGGCGTGCTGGGGTCGTGTATCTGGAAAAAGAACTCAAGAATCTGCCGGTATGTGATAACCGCCGGGTCGAAGACAATTTCAATCGCTTCAGCATGGTTACCGTGGTTACGGTAGGTGGCATTCGGCACATCGCCGCCGGTGTAGCCGACGCGCGTGTGCAGCACGCCGGGGTAGCGACGCAGCAGGTCTTGCATGCCCCAGAAGCAGCCGCCGGCGAGGATCGCGGTTTCGGTTTGGTTGGTCATGGTCGGTGCTTCCCCTTAATGGATATGGCTTAGTTATGGGGCCGTGCCGGCCAATACCAAGGCTGCGCGGCCGGTTATTCGCGCGGGCAATTGCGGCCATCGGTCGCATTCGGGTGAACACCCCTCTATTGCGCAACCCGCCTGCCGATACCCCGGTTAACCGCACAGCCAAGATCCCGCGTGCCCCCCATCCGATCGAGCCCCCCTAATGCAGCCATTTTCCTTCCTGAAAAAAAACCGGGCCAATCGCCAGGGCGCCGCCACCCTGACCTGCACGGCGAATGAACTCGACGCCGCCCTCACCCACCTGCACATCACGCCCACGCTGATCACCGGTTTCATCTCGCCTCACCTGGACATCGACCACGTCGCCGCCAAGCTCAAACGCCGGTTTGCGCACAGCGCTATCAGCCTGTGCACCACCTCTGGCGAGCTGTGCAATTCGGCCGATGCGCTGTACTGCGCCACGGGCGAGCGTTGGGACCGGATTGTGTTGCAGCTGTTTGATGAGAGTGTGATCGCCTCCGCCGAAGTGGTGATGGTGCCGCTGGAATGTGAAGACATTCGCAGTGGCGGCAAGCGCTTGGGGATGCAGGAACGAATCGCCAAGTTGGTGGGCAATATCAAGCGCGTGCAGGTGCGCACGCAGATCGATCACCGCGACACGTTGGCGTATGTGGTGTTCGATGGGTTGTCGGCGTCGGAGTCGTTTTTCATGGAAGCGCTGTATGAGTCGGGGCGTTTTCCGTGTTTGTTTGTCGGCGGTTCCGCGGGCGGCAAGTCGGACTTTCAGAAGACGCTGATCCATGACGGCCAGCGCAGCTATCAGAACCATGCACAAATTGTGTTCCTGAAAACGGCGGCGCAGGTGCGGTTTGGTGTGTTTAAAAGCCAGAACTTCAAGCCGGCGGATTTGACCTTCAGTGTGCTGACCGCCTCGGTAGAAGACCGCACGATAGACCAGGTCATCGACAGCAAAGGCAATATCAAGAGCATGGTGCAGGCGCTGTGCGATGCCTTCAATTGCACGGCCCAGGCGCTGGAGCAAACGTTGGCGGATTACTCGTTTGCCATCCGCGTGGGCAGTGAATTGTTTGTGCGCTCCATCGCGCGGATCGACTATGAGCAGCAAATCGTCCAGCTGTTTTGCGACGTGGCGCCCGGCGAGGAGTTGGTCATGGTGCGGCGCACGCCGTTGCGGGAGGCTACCCGTTTGGACTACGAGCAGTTCCTGCGCGGCAAGGGTGGCCAGCCGGTGGCGGGCATTCTGAATGACTGCATTTTGCGCAGGCTGAACAACGGCGCCGAACTGGGCAGCATGGCCGGTACGTTTGGGGATGTGCCGCTGGCCGGTTTTTCGACCTTTGGTGAAATTCTCGGCTTGAACTTGAACCAGACGCTGACCGCGATTTTCTTCTTTCGAGTGGCCAAGGGCGCGAGTTTCAGCGACGAATACGTCGACAACTTTATTGCGCATTACGGCGAGTTCAAGGCGTTTTTCCTGCGCCGCCAAGTGAAGAAGCTGGCGGGCTTGAACCACGTGGTGGTCAAGCAGATTGCCGCGTTCAAGAACAATGACTTCACCGGCACCCTGAACACCCGCGGGCTCGACAGCAATATTTTACCGGTGTTCGAAGGCCTCGCGGACTTGGGCCAGGTGTTGGCCCACGCCGAGCACCAACAGGCGCAAATCGCCTCGCAGCTCAAGCACTACTCCGGCGAGTTGCACGCATCGATGGACGAACTGGTCGGCACCATCGACCGGCAGAACACCGTGTCGGCGCAGGCCGGGGCCACGGTCGAAGACCTGTCGAGCCAAGCCGACGACGCCGTGGTTGGCGCGCGCAGCCTGGCCGGTTCGAGTTTGCGCATCCAGTCGATTGTGCAAGTGATTCAGCAGATCGCCGGGCAAACCAACTTGTTGGCGCTCAACGCCGCTATCGAGGCCGCGCGAGCAGGCGACTTGGGCCGGGGTTTTGCGGTGGTGGCGGACGAGGTGCGCAAGCTGGCGGAAATCACCCGCAAGAATGCGGCGGACATCGGCGTGGATATTGGCTTGCTGTCCAGCGAGATCCAACGCGTCGCCCAGCAAATCGAAGACCAGTCCACGGGTGTGGGCGCCTTGCGCGAAATGCTCGATGCACTGGAGGCATCCAGCCGTGCCACCGAGGGTACGGCGCAGCGTACGAAGACCCTTGCGGATACGTTGACTGGGCTAACGCATGCGTGAGCTTTAACGGGGCGCAGTTCGGGTTAAAAACCGGCAGCGCAGCGTGACATTGAGCCGCTGTTGGAGGCCATGATGTATCGGTTTCTGGGGCAGGCGGTGACCCATTAAAACAAAGCACTACTCAAACGTAAACGTATCGAATACGATGCAAAAATAGCATTTATACAAAAATGCACCGTATAGGATGCGAATCGATATGGAAAACTTGGGCCTCCTGATCAAAAACCTGCGTAAGGCGGCTGGCCTTTCACAAAGCCAGCTCGCGCAACGGCACGGTATGAGTCGCGCGACAATTTCGGGGATTGAGAACAACACCGTCCCTGAGGTAGGGATTCGCAAAGTTGCTGCGATCCTTGAGGGCTTGGGTTACGCGTTGACCGCAATACCCAAGCATCGACGTATGACGCTCGACGAACTGAAAGCAGGAAACGTCCATGAGTAGGCAACGTGACCGACTCTGTATCGGCGTCGGCAGCGTGGCGGCAGGAACGCTCGGGCGCAGCGAAGAACACCTGCGCGATTCGGTGTTCTCGTACAACGCAGCCGTAACCGAAAAAGACGCGGTTTCCTTGACCATGCCCGTGCGCTTGCAGAGCTACAACTGGGCGTATGGAATCCACCCGCTGTTTGAGATGCACATTCCCGAGGGGCACCTCAAGGCGGAACTCGTGCGGCGTTTCAGTAAGTCCGTGCGCGGTTTTGACGACTTTGCCTTACTGGGAATCGTCGGTCCACATCAGTTGGGGCGTATCAGCGTCGCACACCACGCCGGTGACGAATCGCTGCCTGAAATCAAGCTCTCTAAGGTGTTGGTCTACGACGGGACGAAAGATCTGTTCGACGACCTGCTGAAGACATACGCCGCCTATTCAGGGGTTTCGGGTGTTCAGCCAAAGGTACTGGTACGCGATGCGGGTGACACGGTTTCCGAGGTTGGGCGCCTCACCCACCGTGGCGCGACGCACCTGGTGAAGGCGTTCAATGACACCGACTTCGCGCATCTGGCGGCCAATGAGTTTTTCTGCATGCGTGCGGCCTTTCATACAGGCCTGGACGTGCCTGAATGCCAGCTTAGCCAACACGGTAAATTTCTGGTGGTTAAGCGGTTCGACATCGGTGCTACCGCCTACCTCGGGTTTGAGGACATGTGCGTCCTATCGGGATGGGGGACAAATAAGAAGTACGACGGCAGCTATCAGGGCTGCGCGAAGCTGATCAAGACGTATGTATCCCCGCACCGCGTGACCAAGGCGTTGGAGGACTTCTTCATGATGGTGGCGCTTTCTGCCGCCCTTCAAAATGGTGACGCGCATTTAAAGAATTTCGGTTTGCTGTATGAGAATTGTGGCGAAGACGCTGATGTTTGGCTCGCCCCCGCTTACGATCTGGTGACGACCACGGTATATCAAGTCAACGATATTATGGGTCTGTTGCTTGGCGGCTCAAAGGCTTGGCCAAAACGCAAGATGCTGGTGCAGTTCGCGCGCAGCTCGTGCAATTTGACGGAAGCTCGCTGCACCCAATTGCTAGCGCGCGTGCACAGTGGCGTGAGCCGTGCGAGGGTTGAACTTTCGGAGTATCAGAGTTCCCACCCTGAGTTTGAGGCGTTCGGGGAAAGGATGAGCGCTGCGTGGGCTAGCGGGCTGGTGCGGAGTATTGAGCCAGAGTGATTTCGCCGGTTACTTGCGCGCAGGTCTATTGGGCAACAGTCACAGCGCATACGGCTTGACCCTTCAACGCGAGTGCCCCGCTCGCCTGATAACGCCGGGGCCTTTTCCTTTACTACGCGATCAGCGCGCTTAGTCGTTCAGCGCGCATCGTGCTTTTCAGCCGCGCTTCACAGCTTGAATCGGCTGACCAATTCATTAAATGAAACCGCCAGGCGCGACAGGTCTTGTGAAGACGCCGTGGTCTGATGCGCGCCGGCAGCCGTCTGTGTCGACAGGTCCTGAATGTTGATCAAGTTGCGGTCTACCTCGCGCGCGACGTTAGCTTGCTCCTCGCACGCACTGGCGATGACGAGGTTGCGGTCGTTGATCTGGCCGATGCCTTGCGCGATCTGTTCCAGCGCATCCCCGGTGGCCTGGGCCAGCACTTGCGTGTCGGTGACCAGCGACTGGCTCTTGCCCATGGCTACCACGGCCTGATCAGCCCTGGATTGCACTGCGCCGATCATGCTTTCAATTTCGCCCGTGGACGATTGGGTCCTGGCCGCCAATGCGCGCACTTCGTCTGCAACCACCGCAAAACCACGACCTTGCTCGCCCGCCCGGGCAGCCTCGATGGCAGCATTCAGCGCGAGCAAGTTGGTTTGTTCGGCAATGCCGCGGATCACGTCGAGCACCTTGCCAATGTCGCGAACCTGCACTGCCAGGTCTTCCACGATGGCGGTCGACGACTTGATTTCCACGGTCGCGCTGTTCACCGCAGTCACCGCATTTTGTGCCTGACCCACACCCAGGCTGGCCTGCGAGCTGGCCGATTTGGACGCTTCGGAGGCCGACTGCGCATTACGCGCAACCTCTTCCACCGCCGAGGTCATTTCGGTCACCGCAGTAGCCGCCTGCTGAATCTCATCATTTTGCCGAAGCAGCCCACGGCTGCCGTCTTCGGTCACCGCGTTCAATTCCTCGGCAGCCGACGCCAACTGATTGGACGCATCTGCAATCTGGTGGATGGTAGTTTTAAGGCTGCCCTGCATTGCCCCCAAGGCAGTCAACAATTGCCCGGTCTCATCGCGCGCGGCACTGTGGATGGTCTGGGTGAGGTCACCTTGGGCAATACGTTCGGCGCTGGAAACAGCCAACGCGATAGGCCGGCTGATGAGTCGGCTGATAAAAATACCCAAGAGCAAGGCTGCAACAAAGGCAATCGCAATGCCGATGTAAAGTGTGGTGGTTGCTGACCGCCCCAAATCATCAGCGTCTTTGGCACCTTCGCCGATTTGGCGGTTGTTTGACTCGACCATGATCGTCAACTCGGCAATGACCGTGTTGAAACCGCGTTGCACGTCACCGGCAATCAGCGAACGAGCCGCCGGAACGTCGCCAGCTTGCAACGCGCTGACTGCTTTTTGCACTTGCGCCTGATAATCCGGCCAGTCCTTTACCATCTTGTCACCCGCCGCGCGCTCGTCATCTGCCAGCGGCGTGGTGCGGTACTCGGCAAAGGCTTTTTCACTGGCCACGCGGCTGGCGGTCAGGTTATTCAATATCTCGTCCTTGGCGCTTTGTGGCGCCCCGGCAGCGGTGGCGGAAACGAGGCTGTACAAATCGCGAAGCTGGGCGATGGCATTAGTTTTGGCTTCGGCGGTTTTCGCCACTGAAACAAGGTTGTTCGAAAACGTCAAATTCAGGCTGTCGGATAACTGCGTGACCCCACGGTTACCGAGTAACCCAACCACCAGGGTGATAACCGCACACACACCAAATGCTGCGATTAGTTTGCTGGACAGCTTCGCATCACGAAACCAATGCATATTTTTCACCCTATGATCTGTAGTAAAGGTAAGCCCTGAAATGAGCAGAGACGCGGTATTAACCGCGCTCTTAAAGTTTGTCGGCAAGAACATGTGACGCTTTAACGTTCAGAGACCAGAGGTACTTTCTGTAGGTCGCTTCAGGGACGCGACGTAACGGCAGTCGACAGTGCAACCCGCGACTGGTCGCGCCAGCCGCTACGCAGACCTTTCTTTAAATCAGCCTGAATCGTCCAACAATTGCGCTCAAGTCTTCAGCCAACCGCGACAACTCATGGCTGGCGCCGGTCGTCTGCGAGGCGCCCTGGGATGACTGGATAGACAAGTCGCGGATGTTGACCAGGTTACGATCAACTTCCCGAGCCACGTGCGCCTGTTCCTGCGATGCGCTGGCGATGACCAAATTCAGACCATTAATCTCGCTGACCGCCGCGTTGATTTTGCCAAGGGCTTCGCTCGCGCCTTCTGCGATAAGCAAGGTGCTGGCGGCCAATTCAGTGTTGCCTTGCATGGAACCGACGGCTCGGTCCGTGCCATTCTGAATGCCGCTGACCAAGCGCTCGATTTCGCTGGTCGATTGCTGCGTGCGGTGAGCCAGCGCGCGCACTTCGTCGGCGACAACGGCAAACCCACGGCCTGCTTCACCTGCCCGGGCAGCCTCGATGGCGGCGTTCAGCGCCAACAGGTTAGTTTGATCCGCAAGGCCACGAATCACATCGAGCACCTTGCCAATGTCACGCGACTGGCCGGCCAACTCGCCTATCAGCAGGGAAGTCTTACCGATGTCCACGCCCATATTATCGATAGCCGTTACGGTTTTTTTGACCAGCGCCGAGCCTTCTTCGGCCGCCCCCGTCGCGCTGCTGGAAGAATGCGAGGTGTGTTCGGCGTTGCGCGCAACCTCTTCTACAGCGCTGGTCATTTGATTGACGGCGGTGGCCGCCATATCAATCTCATTCGCCTGTTTTTGCAGGCCAACCGCACCTTCTTGAGTGATGCTGGTAAGTTGCTCGGCGGCGGTCGAGAGTTGGTTGGCGGATGACGCGATTTGCTGCAAGGTCTGGCGCAGTTGCTGTTGCATGTTGCCGACGGCGGCAGCCACGCTAGTGGTGTCGCCGCTGGCCAATTCAATGTTCTTGCTGAGGTCGCCCTGGGCGATGACGCGGGTGAAGTCGGCCACTACACTCGGCTCGCCGCCGATAGCACGCAGGATACTGCGCGTGGTCATCAGGGTAACGATGACGCCGATCACCGAAATAAGCAGCGTCACGAAAATCGCGATAATGCGCGTTTGGCTGGCGCTGGCGACTTGCTCCTGAAAGCGCAGTTGCGCCTGCTCCTTGCCCTGTTCGCGCAGTTGCTGGAGCGTCCCGAAGACTTGCTCGGCAAACGGTTTAACTTCTTCGCGGTTGATTTTGGTGGCGCCAGGGATGTCGCCTGACTCGATAACGGTGGTCTGATGGCGCATGCCGTCACGCAGCTTTCTGTAGTCGCTTTGCAGTTTTTCGAAGACACCGTCGCTCGGCGTATTGTTGCCTTTGGCCGTGAGTTGCTCGGTCAGGTTATCAATGCGCGCAAAAGCGCTTTCGTTCTGGGCCTTCCATTGCGGTATCTGCACCGGGTCGCCGATCGCAATCATGCGCAAAATGTTGATGTCTACGCGGGTCAGGGCTCCGTCGATGCTGTTGACCGCCTCCATCTTCAGAAAGTCTTTGTTAAACAATGCATCGACATTGTCGGTCGATGTTTTAAGGGCTTGAATCATGAAAACGGACAACGCAACAAACACCAAAATTATGGCGAATGTCGAAAGCATCAAACGCCGTTTGACGCTGAAGCCTGCATTCGCTTCTACGTTCTTATTGATCATGAAATACCCCTGATGACAGAGATGTAACTGCGGAGGGAGCCCTAACGGCTGAATACCTACATATCGACTTGAATGGGCGGGTCTTGAGGGGCTGATTGCAGGGATCTTGCCAACTCAGGGTCATTCCGGCGGATACTTGGGCGCAGGGCTTAAGCTGATATGATTCCGGCACTTACCCGCTGAGTAGCAAACGATGAATCGCCAGAAAAAACTGAAGCAGCTGTTTAAGGCCAAAGCCAAAAAGGCCAGCGCCAAACTGGCGCCGAAAAACAAAGATCAATACATCAGCAAGGCCGACCGCGCGAAGCTGGCGGCTGAGGCTGAGCCAGCATCAACCACCGAGTGCGACGCGCCCAGCTGAGGGCGTACCGGCTTCGTATTTGCCCCAGATACGCCGCAAGTGGCGCGCCGAACCAAAACCTGCGCGCTCGGCGACGGTGTCGATGTTCAGGGCCGACTCGGCGAGTAATTCACGCGCCACGGTCAGACGCAGCGTGTGCAGGTAATCCAGCGGGCTGATACCCGCGTGTTCGTGGAACAACCGCGCCAAGTGGCGGCTGCTGGTGCAGGCCAGGGCGGCCATGCGCGTGACGCTCCATGCCTCGCACGGGGCCGCCGTTATGGCGTCCTGCACCCGATGCACGGCCGGGTGCACGTGGTTGCGACCGGCTAGCCAAGGCGAGAGTTGCGGGTCGGCGCCGCTGCGGCGCATGTACACCACCATGTCGCGCGCAACGGCGCAGGCCAGCCGTGGCCCCGCCAGCTCGGCAACCAGGTGCAGCATCAGGTCGATACCGGCCGTCACCCCGGCGCTGCAACTGACCGGGCCGTCGATGACATACAGGCGGTTTTCAAGCACGCGGGCCTTGGGCGCGATGGCCTGCAGCGTCGCGCACAACGCGTGGTGCGTGGTGCACTGGCGGCCATCGAGCAGCCCGGCCCGAGCGGCGCTCAACGCCCCGGCGCACACGCACACCAAGCGCTCGCCCGAGGGCGCAAAAACGGTTTTCAGCCACTCGGTGAGCACCGCGCTGGCCGACTCGAATGCCTGCCGGCAAGCTGTCTTCCGCAACGGCGTGGAGCCCACCAACACCACCAGCGTGCCAGGTGCCAAGGCTCGCGGCAGCGGCGCCAAGCCATTCAGCGGCAGGCCGATGGACGTTTGCAGCGCCGCTACCGGGCTGACGTACTGCAAGTCGAAAGCGACCGACGCCGGGCCTTCGGCTTGCGCGGCAAGGCGCAACACCTCGGCAGGCCCGGCCAAATCCAGCATCAGTGCGTTGGGCAACAGCACAAACAGCACCGGCACGCTCATGGCGTCAACCCTGCAACGCCTGGGCGACGGTGACGATGCGCGCAAAACGCCCTTCCAGAACCAACTCCGTGCGCTCGCGAATCTCGGCCGGGGTGTAAAGCCGGCCACTGCGCGCGTGCGTCATCTCGAAGGTCAGCGTCGCTTCGCTGACAAAGTCCACACTGAAGCCGCTGTCGGACGCGTGCCGCGTGGTGGTTTCACAGCATTGTTCGGTACGAATGCCACTGATGATCAGCGTCGTGACTCCCATCTGTGTGAGCCGGGCCGCCAGGGGCGTTCCGGCAAAAGCGCTGTGGTAGCGCTTGTGAATGATCAGGTCCGGGTTGATCGACAACTCGCTGAACGCCCTGACGTGACCCGAGGCCAGTGAAAAATACCCGTGGTCCTCAACATGCAAGACTTGTATCACCGGGATGCCGTGTTGAACACACCCGTCGATCAGTGCCTGTTGTTTTGCCAAGTAACCGGGCAGGTCATTTTCGGACCAATATTCTGAATGGCGGAACGACTGCTGGGCGTCGATAACAATAAGCGCTTTGTGGCTCATAAAGGTCCTTAAGGCTTGCATCGTGATGAATGATGCAAGCCATGGTAAGGACCATGCCGGGTGAACAACAGGCGTACTTCGGACCACTTGAGGACGTATTCGGACATTATTATCCAGGGCACTCTGCGCACCCTGATGGGCTCAGCAACCGCTCAACGCCACCTGTGGCCGCTCGCCCGCAAAGAACCACGGCCGCAATCGCACGCCCACGCTGTTGCCGATAAACGCCGCCACTAACCATACCCAGCCATGCAAGCTGCCCGAGGCGATACCGCTGAAGTACGCACCGATGTTGCAACCGTACGCCAGACGCGAGCCATAACCGAGTAACAGGCCACCGATCACCGCAGCCACCAGCGAGCGCGCCGGAATTTTCAGGCTGGGGGCGAAACGCCCAGCCAACCCTGCGGCCAACAAGGCACCGAGCATAATGCCGATGTCCATGACGCTGGTGATGTCTTCCCACACCGGCGCGGCGAGTGCCTTGGCATTGCCCGGCATTTGCCAGAACGCCCAGCTGGCCACATCCACACCCAACCCGCTCGCCACTTTGGCGCCCCACAACGCGAACGCCGAGGTGATGCCCCAAGGCCGCCCGGCCAATGCCAGGGTCGCGTAGTTGAGCAGCGCCAAGCCTATGGCGCCCCACACCAATGGCCACGGCCCGCGCAGGAAGCGGCGCAGGCCTGCGTGTTGACTGGTCACGGCCTGTTCAAGCTGACCATGGCGGCGTTTTTCCAGGCGCACCGTGACGGCAGCAATCAGGCCGAACACCGCCAGGCTGATGAGCAAAGCAGGCAGCACGCCGAAGCTTTTGACGATGGACACCGCAGGGAACGCCGGCAGCGCAAACCACCAGTCAACATGGTGCGTGGCGATCAACGAGCCGCAAATAAAGAACAGCAACGTGACCAACATGCGCGCATTACCGCCGCCCGCAGTGAACAAGGTGCCCGACGCGCAACCGCCGCCCAACTGCATGCCGATGCCGAAAATAAACGCACCAAACACCACCGACACACCGGCCGGCGCCACCAGCCCGACCACCGGCTGGCCAAGCAGTGTGCCCGCCCCGAGCGCGGGAAAGAACAGCAGCACCGCCACGGCCAGCATCACCATTTGCGCACGCAGACCGGCGCCACGCCGGTCATTGATAAACACCCGCCAGGCGGAGGTGAAACCAAAGGCTGCGTGGTACAAGGTCAAGCCCAGCGCGGCGCCGACTACCAGCAGCAGCACCTGGCGTGAGCCGACGCTGCTTTGCAGGAACATGGCGCCCATCACCAGTATGATGAAAGCCGCCCACGGCGCGATGGGCTTGCGCGCGGGGGCGAGGGGAATAGCGTTACTCATGGGGTATCTCGGTGTGTATGAATGGGGTTGGGTACGATGGCGGCAAGTATAAACCCTGTGGCGGCGCTTTTTTGGGAGTAATCCGGGGTGTGCTTGGCGCAGCCCACGAGTAAAACGCAAAACGCAGCCTCTGCGTGGTGAGGCTTTGCACAGGCAGGTGAACCCTTGGCTAAAGATATTGAGAACCCGTGCATTTCCACGTGCCAGCTCAGTGGCGATTTATGCGTCAGCTGCGGCCGGACCAAGGACGACATCCGCAAATGGAAACGCATGAAACGCCCGGAAAAAATGGCCGCCGTTCAGCGTGCAACGTTGCGCTTGAAGGCGCTGAAAAAGCCCAAGTAAGGCTGGCGCTGCTGCCAGCCTTTGGGGCGTCACATCAGCCTCGACCGATGGAGCCGGTGACCGGCAGATTGCCCAGCAGCTTGAGCCCGGTGGTCTTCACAAACGTGTCGTAGTCCATCGGCCGTTGAATGCGCGTTTCAGCATTGGGCAGCACGTAGGCCCAGGCGCGTTTCGAGGAGGCGTCATACACCAGCTTGAACAGGCGCGTCGGCACCCACACTTTGTTGCGGCCCGTGGTGCGATAACCCGTGTCAAACAAAGGGCCAGTGAACACATACACATTGCCGCCGGCGCGCTTGGCAAACTTGCGCACGTCCGCCTCCACCTTGCTCCAGATCTTGCGATTGTTAGTGGGGTTTTGCGGCACCATGTTCGACAGCGCGAACGACTGCGCCATCGCATGCGCGTTCGGTGCATCGGCAGCGGGGGCTTGATGGCCGCGGTCCATGGCCGGCTTCTGGCTGCGGTAGTCGCTCAACTCTGCACGACCACTCTTCGGGATGCGCGGGTCCGGGTAGAACTGGTTGGTGCGCTCCTCACCTTTGGCATCGCGCAGTTGGGCAGCGTTCAGGCGCTCGACGACCAACAGTGGCGTCTTGCTGGTTTGCGAATACACCACCGCAAACGTGTCGGAACACAGCGCCATGGGCTTCATCGACGCGGGTACGGTGGCCGTCTTGATTGGGTTCGATGCGGGGAAGAGTTCGGCGCAACTGTCAAACGAGGCCTTTCGCTGCTCGGCGGTATAAGGGTTGGCCAGACTGCGGGCGTGCGCCGAGGTGGAAAGTAAAACAAGGGCCGAGAGCCCGATTGCAAGGTTGCGTAGGTACATGCGTTAGATCTTATGGTGAGGGTCAACAGATAACGAATTCCGGCTCATGGAACCGACAGAGGCACGAGCGCTGACGATCGTGCGGGGCTTATGGACCTTCATAAGCGCCTTTGGTGCCGCGCGTGTCGTGCACGGGTTGAACCTCAGTGGCCTCAGGGGCTCAGAAACCTACATCCTCGGGAGAATCTTATGACCCAAATCGCATTAGTCGTGGGCGCCAGCGGCATCGTTGGCAGCGCCATCACCCAATTACTGCTCGACAATAAGTGGCAGGTCGCCGCGCTTTCCCGCAGCCCCTCGAAAGTACCTGGGGTGATTCCGGTGGCTGCCGACCTGCAAGACCCGGCCTCTGTGCAACAAGCGCTGGCCGACCTGAAGCCGACCCATGTGTTCATCACCACCTGGTCTCGCCAGGCCACCGAGGCCGAGAATATTCGCGTCAATGCCGCCATGGTGCGCAACGTACTCGATGCCGTGCGCCCGGCTGGCAGCGTGCAGCACGTGGCATTGGTCACCGGTTTGAAGCACTACCTTGGCCCGTTCGAAGCGTACGGCAAAGGCAGCCTGCCGCAGACGCCGTTCCGTGAAGAACAGGGCCGACTGGAGGTAGAGAACTTCTATTATGCGCAGGAAGACGAAGTGTTCGCCGCCGCTGAAAAGGACGGTTTCACCTGGAGCGTTCACCGCCCGCACACCGTCACCGGCGTCGCCGTGGGCAATGCGATGAACATGGCGACCACCCTCGCCGTCTACGCCAGCATCTGCAAGCACACCGGGCGCCCGTTTGTCTTCCCTGGCTCGCGCGTGCAGTGGGACAGCCTCACCGACATGACCGATGCGCGGCAACTGGCCAAACAACAGCTATGGGCCGCCACCACGCCGGCGGCGGCCAACCAGGCGTTCAACATCACCAATGGCGATGTGTTTCGCTGGCAATGGATGTGGGGCCAGATAGCGGGTTATTTCGGCCTGATACCCGCCGACTTCCCGGCCTCCGTCACCCCGCTTGAACAGCAAATGGCCGATGATCAGAACACCTGGAGCCAGATCGCCGAGCAACATGGCCTGGCAGAAACCGACATCAGCCGCCTGGCCTCCCCTTGGCACACCGATGCCGACCTTGGCCGGCCGATCGAGGTGGTCACGGACATGTCCAAGAGCCGCAAAATGGGGTTCACCGCCTACCAGGCCAGCGACCAGGCGTTTTTTGATGTGTTCGATCAACTGCGGGCCCAGCGCTTGGTTCCTTGAGGCTGGCTACCGCGGGCAGAGCGCGCTTGACCGGCAGCGGTCAAGCGCTTTGCGCCTAATGCCCTGACGCCGCAGGCCCATCGGCAGAGCGCTGCCCCGGTTTGAAGCCATGCGCCTGCGCCGACCACGCGATGCACAACGCCACCGCCAACAACACCAGCATCGCCCACGGGAATGAAGCCACGCCCCACGTATCCAGCAACACTGCGCCGAGGATACCGCTGGCGGCAATGGCACTGTTCCACGCCACCACATTCAACGATAACGCCACGTCTGCGCCATCGCCGGCTGCGTCCGCAAGGGCAGTTTGCAGCAACGTTGCGGCGCCTCCAAAACTCAGGCCCCACACCGCTACGCCGAGGTAAATCACCTGCGGCACATCGCCCAGCAAACCGAAGGCCACGCTCACCGTCGCAAACATCGCCAGGCTTGCCAGCACGGTCTTGCGCAGCAGAGGCTCGACCAGTTTGGCCGTCAGCCAGATGCCGGCCAATGCGGCAACGCCGAATACCAGCAACACCAGATCCACGCGGCCAGCCAAACCGGCCGGCAGCAAAAATGGCGCGATATAGGTGTACAGAATGTTGTGCGCCAGCATCCAACTGATCACCACCGCCAGCACTGGCCTTACGCCGGGCGTCGTCAGCACGTTGCGCAGCGACACACGCTGGTGCTCAGCCTGTGGCGGATAGTCGGGCACCTTCAGCAGCACCCAGACGATTAACACCAGTGTCAGCGCCGACATGATGCCGAACGTCGTGCGCCAGCCCACCAGGCCGCCTAGCCAGGTGCCGAGCGGTACGCCCAGCGACAGCGCAATCGGTGTGCCGACCATCGCCAGTGCCAACGCCCTGCCCTGCTGATGCGGCGCGACCATGCGCCGGGCGTAACCGGCCAACAAACTCCAGGCCAACCCGGCGGCCACACCGGCAAAAAAGCGCGCCACCAAGGTCACGCCGTAGTGCGCCGAAAACGCCGTGATGGAGTTGAATAGCAGAAAGCCGACAATCGTCAGCATCAGCACATTACGCCGCCGCCAACCTCGGGTGGCGATGGTCATGGGGATCACCGCCAGTACCGAACCCAGCGCGTAGGCGGTGACCATCTGCCCGGCCATCGACGGCGAAATCGACAAGCCTTCGCTGATCAACGGCAACAGGCCCGCGGGCAGAGTTTCGGTGACGATGCAGATAAAACCCGTCATGGCCAAGGCGAGCAAGGCGCCTATCGGCAAGCGGTCGGATGCTGCGGCTACGCTAAGTGAGGGTGTCACGGGAGACTCCTTGAGGCGACTTAGATATCGATCGATACAAATGTTGCAGCACGCACCGCAGATTGTCAAAGACTTATGTATCGACTAGTATTTATCTCGTTAATCAGAGGATTGCTGACATGGCACAAATGGGCCGCCCGCGTAATTTCGACCGTGACCACGCCGTGGAACAGGCCATGCATCTGTTCTGGGAACACGGCTACGACGCCACTTCGCTGACCCAGCTCAAGGCCGGCCTGGGTGGCGGTATTTCTGCGCCGAGCTTTTACGCGGCATTCGGTTCTAAAGAGGCGCTGTTCGATGAGTGCGTGCAGCGCTATTTGGCGACCTACGCCCAAGTCACCGAATGCCTGTGGGATGAAACCCTGCCACCGCGACAAGCCATCGAGACCGCGCTGCGCCAGTCGGCGCGTATGCAGTGTGAAGGCGAGCATCCCAAAGGCTGCATGGTGACCCTTGGGGTGATGAGTGCACCGAGCCCCGAAAATGCGCAGGTCGCCCAAGCGTTAACGCACTCCAGAGCGCGAACACGCGCCGGCATCCTGGCGTGCGTTGAGCGCGGGGTCAGTGCGGGTCAGCTACCGGCCACGCTTAATGTCGAGGCGCTAGCCACCGTGTTTGACAGCTTCTTGCAGGGCGTATCAATACTTGCGCGCGATAACGCATCGCACGCGACCCTCGATGCGGCCATCACACAGGTTCTGCTGACATGGGACATTGCCGCGTCGAGCGTTACGCTCCAGGCCAAGGACGACGCTGCAACCCTGGCACAGCAAGCATCCTGATGAATCGCGTTAACCGAGTAGCAGAACAGCCTGCAACCTGATGGCGGCCTGCCAGGCAGTGCGCGCCCTCTGGGCCAAGGACTTCTGAATGCCACCAAATCCAGGGCAAAAAAAAGCCTGCATCTCTGCAGGCTTTTTACTATCTGGCTCCACGACCTGGACTCGAACCAGGGACCCAATGATTAACAGTCATTTGCTCTACCAACTGAGCTATCGCGGAATGCGCCGTATGTTACTGATTAAAAAGAGAAAGTCAAGCATCGTGCGGCAACTGCGTAAAATCCAGGATTCGACCAGGGCTAAACGTGGTGCGCAGGCTCGCTGCTGGCAGCCACTTTCAGCCTCGTTAGCCAAATTACTGGCGCGGTCACGCGGCGGCTGCTCACGGCGAGACTAACAGTCGATTGATTTATAAGAGTTTTAATATAATGAAACGTTATGGCATGAATCTCGCTCTAAACCCTTCAAGCAGGTCAAGCGATGACAAGACGTGTGGCAGTGCCCGGGGCTTATAACCCACGGCAAAGCGGTCTAAACTGTTTCCAAAGTTTTACGGAACTGAAGGAACAGTCAGACGCTTGGCACTCGCCACGCTCACCGAGCCTGTAGGACAGTTTAGCGCTTAGAGGCCGTCAACTTATGAAAACACCGACCCAGACCAACGCAATTGACTTCGACAGCGCTAAATTGCAACGCCTGGGGTTTGGTCAGCCATCTCTGCGTCCTCACCGCCCCGTCACTTTTTCCGAACTTCGCCGGCAATTGGGTCAGCAATTGCAGACCAGCCTGGAACCAGAACGCATCCTGGGCTTGTTCTTTCGTGAGATCCAGCGGTTGGTGCCTCTCGACGCGCTGCACTATCGCCATGAAGCCAGCGACTTGCGCCTGGAGTTCGGGCAGCGCGGCCACCATTCGGTCAGCTACACGTTGAGCCATGAAGGCGAGCATTTGGGCGAGCTGATATTCCGTCGCAATCAACGCTTGATGGAAGACGAACTCGGCCAGCTTGAGTCCCTGCTGGCGAGCTTGCTTTACCCTATGCGCAACGCGCTGCTCTACCGCGCCGCCACCCGTAGCGCCCTGCGTGATCCATTGACTGAAACCGGCAATCGCATCGCCATGGACCAGACCCTGCAACGGGAAATCGACATGGCGAAGCGGCACATGAGTCCGCTGTCCTTGCTGATGCTGGACATTGATCACTTCAAGACAATTAACGACACCTACGGCCATGCAGCCGGCGATGCGGTGCTGCGCGCGGTGGCCGCCTCGATCAAAAGCCAGCTGCGCAATGTGGACATGGTGTTTCGGTTTGGCGGGGAAGAGTTTCTGATCCTGCTCTCAAATACCGGCCGGGACGCGGCAGAAATGGTCGGCGAGCGCTTGCGCCGCGCAGCGCAAGCTCAGGATTATTGGGCAGATGACATGCGCATTGACTTGACGGTAAGCCTGGGCTGCTCGACCTTGTTGGCCGCCGAGTCTGCCGAAAGCCTTTTGCGCCGGGCGGACAGCGCCTTGTACGTGGCCAAACGCGAGGGCCGCAACCGCCTGGCAATGGCGGGGGAACTACCCCGCCACATCCCCCTCACATGCCCGCCACCTCGCTTACATCAAGCCTCGCTGGCGATGCGCGCCTGACGCTCGCGAAATACCGCTGGCGGCTTTTCCTGGTCGGCTTCCAGGCGCATGCAGCTTTCCAAAAACAGGTACATGTAGTCGTAGCTCTTGCGTACGGCATCGCGCAGCTCTACCTGCAGGGCTTTGCTTGGGTTCATGCCGGCCAGGGTGCAGATGATTTCCAGCGCTTCCCAAGGGTGAGCATCGTCGTACTGGGCATGCATCTTCAGCCACTTCATGGCGCGCTTGCGGTCTTCTTCAGGGAAGGCTGCCGCATACACACCGGTAGAACAGACCACGGCGGACCACTCCCCGGTCGCCCCCTCGATCGCATAGTTGGTCGCAGCAATCGCGACGATCAATGAATCGGCCGAGCTGGTGTGCCAGCACCAATGGCTCAGTGCGTGCAACTCAGGCGGTACGTTCTGCGCTTGCAGCTCTTCGAGGCTGACACCATGCGCGCGGGCCCAATGCACCCAATAATCGGCGTGGTTGAGTTCCACACGAATATTGCGCATCAACCACCGGCGGGCCATATCCTCGCCAGGATGGCGGGCAAACTTGGTCTTGGTGAGGTTCTGTGCCATGTACAAGGCAAACTGTTCGACCACTGGCCAACCACCGATCAGGTAGTGACGCAGGGTCTTGGCGCTGAGCGTGCTATCACGCATGCGCTGGTACAGTTCGTGCTCGACAACCCGGCGCTTGCTTTCGCTACAGTCCTGGATCAATTGCTGCGCCCAGGCAGGGTAACTCGAGGCTTCCATAAGCGGGCCGGTTCTGTTGAATGTGTCGATCACTGTAAGGCTCCTTTTTTAGTGTGATTTTACAGACCAGCAGATGTTTCAGCGGAACGTGCCGGGCGCCTTGAACAGCAAAGGCTGCGGCCGCGCGGGTCGGCATTGCAAGCTGTCACAGGTAAACAACTGCGGGCGCTCAATCAGGTAGCCTTGAGCGTAGTCCACACCGATCTCAAGCAGTGCCTGTTCGATTTGCGGTGTTTCAACAAACTCGGCAATTGTGCGCTTACCCATGACGTGACCTATATGGTTAATCACTTCGACCATAGCGCGGTTAATCGGGTCGTCCAGCATATCCTTTACGAAACTTCCATCGATCTTCAAGAAGTCTACAGGTAAATGTTTGAGATAAGCGAATGAGGACATTCCGGCACAGAAGTCATCGAGTGAGAAATGACAGCCTAAGGCTTTGAGTTCATTAATAAACCTGATCGCACTGCCCAAATTGGCAATAGCAACGGTCTCGGTTATTTCAAAACAAATCATTTCCGCAGGTATGCTGTAAGCCTCGAATTTCTCATGTAAAAACTCTAAAAAATCGTCATCTCCGATAGTAATGCCTGACAGATTTATCGCACACATGGCCATGGGGCGGCCTGGCCGCTCATGTATACAGCGGGCAATAATTTTGAATACATTATCAACTACCCAGCGGTCCAGGGACGTCATCAACCCATAACGTTCGGCCGCGGGAATAAAACTGTTGGGAAGAATTATTCGACCTGCCTCGTCGTGCAGTCGGAGCAGGATTTCGATATGCCCGTGACCGGCGTCGGTGTTGCCCAACGCCGAGATTTCCTGCGCATACAGGCAAAAGCGGTTTTCCTCCAGGGCGATATGCAAACGCTGCACCCAGGCCATTTCGCCAAAACGCACGGACAGCTCCGAGTCATCGGCGTGATACACCTGCACACGGTTGCGGCCCTTTTCCTTGGCCATATAGCACGCCATATCGGCGGCCCGCAGCGACGTTTCCAAGGTGGTCGGGGTGTGCGAGATATGCACCAGGCCAATACTCACAGTGGTCATGAACGGGCGACCCTTCCACACAAAATGCAGGCTTTGCACGGTGTGCCGCAGGCTTTCGGCGATCTTCTCCGCGACCAGTGCCGGGCAGTTCTCCAACAGAATGCCGAACTCGTCGCCGCCCAGGCGCGCCAGGGTGTCACCTTCGCGCAAGTCTGATTGCAGCAGTGCGCAAATATGCCGTAACAGCTCGTCACCCGCCGCATGACCGCAGGTGTCGTTGACCAGCTTGAACTGGTCCAGGTCGAGAAACATCAGCGCATGCCTTGCGTTTGGCTGGCGCGTCACCTGTTGCAGCACCTGCTCGAGACGGAACTCGAATTCGCGGCGGTTGGCCAGGCCCGTCAAGGCGTCGTGGGTCGCTTGCCACGACAAATTGGCGATGTACTGTCGCTCCTGAGTCATGTCGTGCAGCACCAGCACTGCGCCGCTGACCCGGCCGGCACTGATGATCGGCGCGCCCACCAGGGTGACCGACACCGTGCTGCCGTCCAGACGCTGGATCAGTTTGGAGTGTTCGCTGCCGCCACTGAGCCGGCCTTTGATGATGTGCTCGATCAGGGCAAAACCGTCGGGCTCGGCGTTTTCATCCAGCAGCTTGAATAATGCCGCCAGGGGCAAGCCCTGCGCCTGAGCGGTTTTCCAGTGGGTCAGCGCCTCGGCCGCAGGGTTCATGTAGGCGATGGCGCCGTCGACATCGGTGGTGATCACGCCGTCACCGATCGACTCAAGGGTAGTCTGCGCACGCTCGCGCTCCATCTGCAACGCGTCGGCGAACGCATGGCGCTGGGTCAGCAATTTGTGCGTACGCAACAGCGCCAGGGCGATCAGGCCCAGGGCGGTCGCAAGGTTGGTGATCAACAACAGCCGCAGGATGACCCGCGAACCTTCGCCCAAGGCATCGCTGAAGGCCTTGGCGGCTGGGGCGACGCCGTCATTGATCGCAATGATGTGCGCCTTCCATTCACTCACATCAAGGCTGTTGACTTGACCGCTGCGGATCGCCCGATGCATCGCCTGGGCCAAGTCATCCAATTGCACCAGGTAAGCGTCGCCCACGGTCCACAATTCAATGGCTTTTTCCAGGTAGGTAAAATGCCGGAAATTGAGGTACAGCCAGATCAGGCTGGACACGTCATCGGGGTGGTTGCCGCCTTTGAGAATGCCTTGGCGCGCAGCGGCGAGGTCTGGCGTGGGACGGTCCAGAGCAATGCGCAATTGGTGCCCGCCCTGAGGCACGGCGATGGCTTGCTGGTATTTGAGGAAGGTCGCCTCGTCGCGCTTGTCGGCGTAAAGGGTGAGGTAATAGATGGCGTCTTTCTGGCCTTTGGACCACAGACTTTCGCCCGCCACATAACCGCGTACAGCCGAGAGTACGTAAAGGCTCACGCAACCCAATAAAGCCTGAAACACTACCACTGCGATAAAAGGCCAGACGATGCCCAATAACCGAGGGGTACTAAACGTCATTCCAAGAGTGCGCTTTTGCTTCATGAGGTCCCTTGCATCAGCACTACCAAAAACACGCGAGTGGTTAACGCTCCTGACAGCACAGCTCTGGCTAACTTCGTTCAGTCCGATCAGCTACGACGTGCCTATCTAAGGCGGGCGCCGTAAACAGTTCAGGAGGGCCACTGTTTTTGCAGAGTGCCCTGGTACTAAGCACAGAACATGTTTCAAACTAAACAGTTCAAACTTGCTGTAAATGCCCGTACAGCTTTGCATAAAGGCCGCCATCGGCGATCAGTTGCTGATGGTCGCCATCCTCGGCGATATGCCCACCATCAAACACCAGCACGCGGTCAGCCTGTTTCACCGCCGAAAGCCGGTGGGCGATGATCAGTGTAGTACGCCCACTGAGAAACCGCGCCAGCGCCTGATGGAGGTTGTACTCGGTGGCTGCGTCCAGGGCGGAGGTGGCCTCATCCAGGATCACCACTTTAGGCTCGGCCAATACCATTCTGGCGATGGCCAAGCGTTGGCGCTGCCCGCCGGAAAAACGCACGCCGGAGCGCCCCACCACACTGTCCAGGCCCAAGGGCAGTGCCTTGACGGTAGCATCCAATTGGGCGATTTCCAGTGCCTGCCAGCACGCTTGGTCGGTACGTGTGCGGCCCATGGTCAGGTTGGCGCGCACCGTGTCGTTGAACAGCGCCGGATGTTGCAGCACCACCGCAACGTTTTCACGAATGGTCGCGAGCCCGATTTCCTGCTGGGTCGCCCCGCCAAAGCGAATGCTGCCGGCCTGCGGCGTGTAGAGCCCCAACAGCAATTGCACCAGAGTACTTTTGCCGCCGCCGCTGGCGCCGACAATCGCCACCTTCTCACCCGGCGCGATGGTCAGGTTCAACTGATCGAGCACGCGGTCGTCGCCATAGCCGAAATCAAGGCCACGCACCTCAATGCCGACGGTCTCACGCCCGGTGAACGGGTCTTCGCCGCCTGCGTATTGCGGCTCGTCGGCACGCGCCAACAGTTCGTTGATCCGCGTCAGCGCCCCGCCCGCCGCATAGAAGGCGTATTGCAGGTTGAGCAACTGCTCCACCGGGCCGATCATGAACCATAAGTAGCTGAATACCGCGAGCATCTGGCCGATCGACAGGTCGGAAAACAATACGGTGAGCATCGCCGCCGCGCGAAAGATGTCGATGCCGAACTGGAACAGCAAGCCACTGGCGCGGCTGGAGGCGTCGGTTTTCCACTGCGAGTGAATCGCGTAGTCACGCACTTCCTTGGCACGCTGGCCAAGGCGCCCGAGGAAAAAGCCCTGACGGTTGCCGGCGCGCACTTCCTGGATAGCGTCGAGGGTTTCGGTCAGCGCCTGCGTGAAGCGTGAGGTGCTGTCGTTCTCCAGCTTCTTCAGGTGTTTGACGCGCTTGCCCAACTGCACGGTGGCGTAGATCACCAATGGGTTGAACAACAAAATCAGCAACGCCAGTTGCCAGTGCATCCACACCAGAATCGCCGAGGTGCCAACCAGGGTCAGCATGGCCACGAGGAAACGGCTGAGGGTTTCGCCGACAAACTTGTCCAGCGTGTCCAGGTCAGTCACCAGATGCGTGGTGACCGTGCCGCTGCCGAGGCTTTCGTATTCACTCAGGGAAATGCGCTTGAGCCGTTCGATCAGCCGCACGCGAATGCGATACACGATGTCTTTGGCCAGCCGCGCAAACAACCGCGACTGCACCACGCCGAACACCAGCGCGCCGGAGCGCAGCGTCAAGGTCACCAACAGCATCAGGCCGATATAACCGGCCGCCTTCTGCCAGCCCAAGGGCAGCGCATGGTTCATCACCTTGAGCGCCGCATCGCCCTGCCCCAGCAGCACCTCGTCGACCAGTAACGGCAACAGCAAAGGGATGGGCACGCTGCACAGGGTCGCCAGCACGGCGACGCCATTGGCGATCCACAGGGATTTTTTATGACGCAGGGCGAGGCGGCGAATTTCTGCCCAGGTCAGACGATCAGTGCGCTGTGGCGGCTCGCCACCGTCCGGCTGGTCATGCACAGGCTGTTCATACACAGGAAGCTCGCTCCAACCAACGGGCGAGCAATGGCGACAGCTCGGACAGCGGCTGGTAGCCGTTGGTCAGCAAGGCCATCTGGCCATTACGCTCGGCGAGCAACGTCGGGAAACCGTCGATGCCCAAATCCTTCACCCAGGTAAAATCGGCGGCCGTCGCGGCGTGTTGCTCGGCGCGGTCGAAGGCGCCGGCAAACTCGATACGCGGTATGCCCGCCTCCTCCGCCAATTCCACCAGCACACTGGCGAGGGTCACATCGCGCCCCTCTACATAGAACGCCTGCTGGATCAGCCCCAGCAGCGTCCAGGCGCAATCCGGTGCCAGGCTGCGCGCGGTGACGATGGCGCGGCAGGCCGGCTCAGTGTCGTAGACAAAACCTTCGGGCAACGCGCCCTCAAATGTAAACGACTGACCGGTGGCATCGGTGACTGCCTGCCAGTGTTCGAGGATGTAGCGCCGGGTGGTGGGTTCCAATGCCGCGCCGCTGCCGGTGCGCAAGCCGCCCACCACCAGGTGCAGTTCGACGCCGGCGGCCTGGGCCTGCTCGACCAAGGCTTTGGCAACGGGCGCAAAGCCCCAGCACCAGGAACACATCGGGTCCATCACATAGAGCAGGCGCGCGGGCATCGGTCAGGCCTCGGAAGGGGTTTGCTTGTAGTTGAAGCCAATCGGGTGCGGCATATTGCGGGCCTTGGCCAGGTCAATCTGCTTTTGCCGGTCGATTGCGCTGCGACGGGTCTTCTCCGGCAGCTTATCCCAGCAATGCGGGCAACTGATGCCAGCCACATAGTGCTCGGACGCGCGGTCTTCTACGCTCACCGGTGTGCGGCAGGCATGGCATTGATCGTAGTCGCCTTCGCTCAGGTCGTGGCGCACGGTCACGCGGTTGTCGAACACAAAGCAGTCGCCCTGCCATTTAGTCTCCGCCTGCGGCACCTCTTCGAGGTACTTAAGGATGCCGCCCTTGAGGTGGTAAACCTCGTCAAAGCCTTCGCCGAGCATGTAGCTTGAGGCCTTCTCGCAACGAATGCCGCCCGTGCAGAACATCGCGACTTTCTTGTGCTTGGCCGGGTCGAAGTTGGCTTTGATGTAGTCGGGAAATTCGCGAAAACTGGTGGTTTTCGGGTCGATTGCGCCTTCAAAGGTGCCGATCGACACTTCGTAGTCGTTGCGCGTGTCGATCAATAACACTTCCGGGTCGCTAATCAGCGCGTTCCAGTCCTGCGGGTTGACGTAGGTGCCGACTTTTTTGTTCGGGTCGACGCCTTCAACGCCCAGGGTCACGATCTCTTTTTTCAGTTTGACCTTGGTGCGGTAGAAAGGCTGGTCGTCGCAATAGGATTCTTTGTGGTCGATGTCGACCATGCGCGGGTCGTTCTTCAGCCAGGCCATCAGGCCATCAATGCCTTCGCGGCTGCCGGAAACGGTGCCGTTGATGCCTTCTTCGGCGATCAGCAAAGTGCCTTTGATGCCATTGTCGACCATCGCCTGCAGCAGTGGCTCGCGCAGGGCGACGTAATCTTCGAGGGTGACGAACTTATACAGTGCCGCCACGACAATCGGTTGAGTCATGGGTGTTCTCTCCAGGTGGCTACCCTCGTAAAGGGTGAACCGGATACAAAAAAACGCCGAGGTAAAGGCGGCGAGCGCGAATTCTAGCAAAACCTGCCTGGGTATGGCATCGACTCTGACGCGTTGATATTTCCCTAGTGCTATCGCAGCACCGCCTGACGCAAGCCGCGACGGCCTGCGTGATAGCGTTTCCTGCCCCTGCGGATTTGCCGGAGGGACTGAAGGAACCTATGGATATGGAAGCCGACACCAGCCCTTTACTTGCTCAACTGATTGATCACACCCGCCCGCCTGCGCGTGGCCGGGACGATTTCAAGACCGCTCTGCAGCGCCTCAATATCAACTCGGTGTTCGACATCGTGCGTGTGTCCGAGCGCGAGTTCACCAAGCAATTGGCAACCTGCAATGACGACGAAGCCCACCCGGTATACCTCAAGGCCCAGAGTGCCGCCGCGCAGCTGGAAGCATTATTTCGCCAACAACAAGTCGCGTCAGACGCCACTGCCCTGCGCAATAAACGCAAGGTTGCCGGCGAAACCGGAGCGACCTACCAAGCCTTGTTCAACGAGAACTGGCAACAGTTCTGCTCCAGCACCTCGATCGCCGCAGTCGATTCTCCGGCGGCGTACCTGCGCGCGCTCTACCTGTTCGCCCTGCAACTGGAACAAAACGCCCAGGGGTCAAACGCGGTCACGTTGAACGATCGACGCGCGGACATGCACGCGCTGGTGATCGACCAACACAGCGTGTCGGGCCAGGTGCCCGTGTTGTCGATCATCAACCAGACCTTGCTCAACCATATAACCGGCGCCGACGACAAGGATGCCTACACGTTACTGAGCAAGACCTGGTATCCGTTTTCTCTGCCTTACCACTTCCACCATCAGCAATGCCGACTGAGCCTGGCGGGTGACACGCCGGCGTTGGGCGAATTGAACTATCGCATCAGTCGCGAACTGCCGCTGGCAGCAAAAGCCGGCGCTTACGGGCAGGTCATCAGCCAGAATAACGAGGTCCAATGCCTGTTATCCGGGTTGAGCCCTGAACAACAAACACTGCTGAAAAACAGCCTGGTCGCCGCAGACGGCGCGCACACTTTTTACCGTGACTATTACCAGTGGCAGGAGGCGCCAAAAGGCCCCGAGAAGATCAGCGACTTTCTGCGCCTGACGCAGCTCGATGCCGACCAACTTCAGGCGCTGCTTGCGCAACAGACGCACGCACCGCGCAAATCGCCTTACTGCCCGCAGAGCACGCACCTGACGTACGGCGCGTGTTACGTCAACGGAGGCGCCACGCCCGTTATCAGCCTGGACAACAGCGCGCCTGCCCAACTGGCCAACGTTAACCTTGAGCGCTTTGACAGGTTGCAACGCATGATTCGCCTGCAGCGCTGGCTCGGCCTGCCGTTCGCGCAACTGGACAGCCTGATAACCAGCGCCATGCGCTGCGAGGGCAACACCAACCCTTCGCTGCTGATCACCCATAACACCCTGCGAGCGCTCGGCGTTTTCTGCTATTTAAGCAAACGCTACCGCTTGCAGGCCGAGGAGTTTGCCGCCTGGCTTGATCTGTTGCCGGTGCATGCCTCAGGCGAGCGCCTGCCCTTGTTTGATCAGGTATTCAACCGCGCAGGCTCGGCTCTGCCGCCGCTGTATCTGGACGGTGGTGCGTTCGACGCGACCACCCGGCAGCAACTCTGCGCGGGGTTGGGCCTGCAAGACACCCAGACCTCGCTGCAGCGCCTGATCAGCCCCGATGTGCCGGCAACACGTACCCTCGAAACCGTCAGCGCACTCTATCGGCAAGCACACATCGCCCGCCTGTTTGGCCTGTCGGTGCTGGACTGCCAGCAATGGCTGCAGATACTCGGGCAAGCGAACTTCGCCGCGCAGTGGCGTACGCCAACATTACGCCGTAAACCGAAAGGCGCGACGGACTTTCTCGATATGCTCATGCACCTCGACTGGGCCAGCCGCTGGCTCAAGGACAGCCAGAACAGCCTGTCACTGTTAACCCCGCAACCGTCGCTGCACCACGTGGCCCAAGACCCTGCGATTAATCAGCTGGTCAAAGCGTTCGCCGCCTACGACCAGGCGTCTCTTGCGCAAAAGTTGAAACGGCTGAACCTGCCTCAACAAAGTACTGATGAAAGAGACGACGAAAAAAATCACCTGCCGGCGATTGACTGGGCGTCCATCGGCCACCAGGTACTGCAAAGGATGCGCGCTGTCGCAAGCCTGGAAGCTGCGCTGAATGACGTTCTAACGCCGCTTAAAATCAGCGTTGACGCTGTGCGTAATGCGTTCTTGATTGAGCAAGTGAGGCCCATCCTCCTGACGTTGATGAGTGAGGTGCGCGGCGAGCTCTGGCGCGTTCATTTACGCCTGAAAGCAATCATTCAAGCCACGGCCCATGCGCCAAGCGATGCCAGCGGCTATGTCAAATATGATCATGCCAATCAGTTCCTGCGTTTACACGCGCCCACTGCCCCGCCGCTACACACCCTCGGCTACTTGATACTGCTGTTACCCAACGCCGCCGACATTCTGCAACTTCCGCTCAGCCCACATGCACTGCATCAATTTCTGCGCAATCCGCACTGGCTGGAGAGTGAGTACGCCGCATCTTCGTTGCTTGAACTGACCCCGCGCACCCTCTACCTCATGCAGCAATTCAAACAGTGCATCAATCGCTGCGGCACGAGCGAAGAACAGCTTCTCGCCTACTTCGAACATGCCCATGCCTTACCCAACAGCGCTGTACGGACCACTCCTGGCGAAATAAACACGCGCCTGGCGCAACTTTTAGGCTGGAGCGCCAGTGAAATCGACAGTTTAAGCAGCCAACTGACGCCGCCGCGCATTACCTCCATGGACCGCCTGGACTGGGTGCTGCGCTGCCGCCAGGCAAGCGCCGACACCGGCCTGTCGACGCGCATGCTGATGCACGCCAGCCAGCTTAAAACCGACTCGACGTTTGTTGAATGGAAAGCAGTGGGTGAGGCGCTCACCAGCGCCCAACAATAACTGCTTGATACCCCCAAATTCCCGACCTGCTCAAGGACTGATCATGTCTCACTTGCTCAATCAACACCTCAATGAAAGCCTGCGCGATGCGATGCTCGCGTACTACCTGGCCCACAAAGTGCCTGGCGCGTTAACCAGTAAAATCACCAACGCCGACGATCTCTACGAGTACTGGCTACTCGACGTGCAAGTCAGCCAAGCCGTGCCGACCAGCCCGGTAGCCTGTGCAATTTCCAGCCTGCAGCAATACATCACGCGCATTCAACTGGGCCTGGAACCCGGCCATGAAACGCATGCGATGACTGCGCAACAGCAGCAGACCTGGCGCGAACGCTTGCACACTTACCCGCTGTGGAACGCCAACCAACAGTTGCGCTACCACCCCGCCAACTATCTGGACCCGACGTTGCGGCGTGACAAGACGGCGAGTTTCCAACACTTGGAAAACGACCTTAGCCAATATCGAATTCAACGCGATACCGTGACCACCGCGGTTAACCGTTACCTTGCCAGGTTCGAAGAAACCGCCAACATACGCACGATCAACGGGTACATCGACGCAGGCTCAAGCGAGTTGTACAGCGGTATCTATTACTTTGTCGGCAAATCAAGCTCCGAGCATACCTATTACTGGCGCTCCCTCGACCTGTCCAAGCGTTCCGACGCAGGGCTTGCCCAAGGCGCCTGGTCTGATTGGGAGAGGGTCAACTTGTCGGTCTCCGACGCTACCGCCGAGCAGAGTATCCGCCCGGTGTTTTTTAATAATCGAATCTTTTTCATCTGGGCCGAATGCATCAAACCCACCCCCACCAGCGCGTTCAAACCAAGCCAATCGAATGCGCGAACAACCGAACAGCTGAGCACCTGGATAGACAACCACTACGTCAAGTTTCGCCTCAACTTTTCCTATAAAAAACATGACGGCAGTTGGAGCGTACCGCAGGCGTGCATTGAGCAGTACTGCGCCACCGAAGACGTCAACGCATCGACCTCGGACTTGCTGAAAACAATTACGCAAACGGTGGCAATCGTCGATGCCAGCGGCCCGCCCGTGCTGTTTTTAAGCGTACTTGCAACGGCCCGTAAAGATCCGAAACAGCAGGAACTGTTTATTGGCAAGTTTTTTCAGGCGGTGCAAATCGACCAGTCCTTCAACATCACTACGCTCGCCGATGGCGGCAGCCCCGAGCGTTATAGCGTGCTGCCGGGCTCAGACGTGGACGAAGAAATAAACCGGCTGCTGGAACCCTTCGACCCCTCGCAGAAAACCAGGGTGCGCGCGGTACTCCAAAGCACTAACGGCTATTACAGCGAATTGCTCCCTGACAGCGCCAGGCAATACCTCACCTTCTTTGCACACAAAAACCAGGGCAACCTGCAGTTCAAGGTAACGCCGGCCTCCAAACACTCGATTTCGGTGACCGTGCACACGCCGTTCGAAGACAAAAACGATTGGGACTTTGAAAACCACCAACTGAACATAAAAGACACCGAGCAGAGCACCGTCGCTTTTGACGCCAATACCGACGAGATTATATTTTCTTCGATTCTCAACGAGCGGTTTCAACAGCCGTACACCGTTACCTTGAGCGCAAGGCGCACCACGCCTATCACCATCACACTGATGACCGATGCGGCATTGGACGACCCCGACACGACTCAACTCAAACTGAGCAAGGGTTCTAAAATCACCGGCACCGCAGAAGTATTAGCCTCTGATTTTTATGCACTGTATTTTAAAAACGCGACCACGCATGAAGAATTCCCCAACGCTGTACACGACGAAGATGGCTCACTGTTTACCTCTACACCCCAGCAAGTCGGCGACACCACCCTTTCGCTGGAAGGCAAATTTGTCGACAAGGACGCGTTCGTAAATCTGTACACACACAAACACTTTCACATCACGCTTAACCGTTACGGCCATTACCACCTGCCTGAAAAAATGAACCAGTTGCACTCCCAAAATGTGCTGCTGATCAACAACACCAACGTGACCACCTCGACGTTGCGCGCCTACAAACACATCATCATGGGGGCAAACTTTCAGGACTACCCCTTCACAGAAACCATCAATGCCAATTCACATAAAATCATCAACTTTCAGCACACGTCTCACGAAAGCCTCGCCGGCTCAACGCCCGAACTGCCTGCCGGGCATCGGGCCACCACGCGTATTCCAATAACACGCGCGCAGGCGGCGTCCGGTATCACCCTGATCCATGGGGTGGTGACACTTGAGCCCAGCGCCGACGGGCCGAAAATTCTCGGCTACGCACTGAAAGCCGCCACCTTGAAACTGGCCGCGCCCGTGTCTGACGCGCCGCTTAGCCAGCAACTCGCGCCGACCATCAAACGCTATGCATCGGAAACCCTCGGCACTGCCGAATTCATTGATTTTTCAAACAGCATAGACACGCTGCCTGCCGGCCTACCGACCACTCTGCGCATGAACACCTGCTTTGCCGGCAAGCTGATTCAGGCAGCCAATATCAGCCTCGAACACCTGTTTTCGTTAACCCCTAAAACCTGGCAGGAGCCTCCACTCGCGCCGGGCGGCACAGCGCAAGATATCGATTTTAAAGGCGCTAACGGCAAGTATTTCTGGGAGCTGTTCCTTTACGTGCCCTGGCTGGTTGCCCATCGCCTTAACCAGGAACAGCAGTATGACGAAGCACACACCTGGCTCCGCTACCTCTTCGACCCTGCGCGGGCCGCCGAGGGTTCCACTGACCGCCCGGCCTTTTGGGGCTTCAGCGAGCTGCTCCGAGAAGATCAGGCCCCCGGCCATGCCACCCACGACCCTCACGCACTGGCGGTTCGTGCACCGGTGCATTTTCGCAAAGCGATCTACCTGTTTTACCTCGATATTCTGCTCAATCGCGGCGACGCAGCCTATCGCCAGCTCACCCCGGACAGCCTGACCCACGCCAAGCTGTGGTACACGCGAGCGCATCAGTTTCTCGGCACACGCCCCAGCATCACCCGCCTTGAACCGTGGTCGAACATCACCCTCGCCGCCCTCGCAAGCTCCGGCTCGTCAGCCTTGACGGCACTTGAGCAGCAAGCCCCAAAAATCGAGATAACGCGCCCGGTTGAAGGCGCCACAGCGGCGTCGCTGACGCTGACCGACGCGCTGTGCCTACCCTTCAACAGTGAGCTGGTGGCACGCTGGGACACGCTCGAAAGCCGCCTGCATAACCTGCGGCATAATCTCGACATTACCGGTAAACCCTTGCACCTGCCGCTGTACGCGGCCTCGTTGTCGCCCCGTAGCCTGATAGCCGGCCAGGGCAAAGGCGGTTTCGACAACGCGCGTGCCGCGGCGTTTGCAGATGCGCAGGTCGGCCATTATCGGTTCCAGATCATGCTGGGCCACGCGCTCACGGCGACCGAGGCATTGATTCAATTCGGCCATACGCTGCTGACCCTGATTGAACGCAAGGAGCAGTCTGAATACCTGGAGCTACAGCAACAACAAGCGTGGGACCTGGCCAATATCGTCGTCACCCAACAAACCCACGCGTTGTTGATCGACCAGAAAAACCGCCAGGCGCTCAACACCAGTCGGCACATCATCGAGGCGCGGCTGCGCTACTACGCGCACCAACTCACGGAAGGTATCAGCCCCGCGGAAACGCATGCCGGCCTGCTCTACTTGACCAGTACCGGATTCGATACAGCAGGTTCCGCCGCCGGCGCTGGGGCCGGCATCGCGATGATGGCGCCAAACATTTTCGGCACCAGTGTCGGCGGCTCGCGCTGGGAAGGCCCGTTCTATGCCGTTCAAGCCCTGGCCCAAGGCGTTGCGACGGCGCTGCGCGGCACGGCTGCGGACCTTGACCGTACCGAACAATTCCGCCGCCGGGCACAGGAATGGGCCTATGCCCAGGAGCAAGCGCAACTTGAACTGGCGCAGGTGGATGCTCAGCTACACACCTGCGCCGAACAGGAAAAAGCCACGCGCCTGCAGTTGCGCCTGGCCGAAACTGCCCTGACACACGCCTGGTCGAATTATCAATTACTCGCCAGGCGTTTTTCCAAGGCACAGCTGTACGACTGGCTAAATGTTCAACTCGGCAAGTTCTACTACCAGGTCTATGACCTTAGCCTTTCGCTGTGCCGAACCGCGCAAGCGTGCTGGCAGTACGAGGTCGCGGACTACGCACGCACGTTTATCCAGCCCAGCGCCTGGAACAACAATTACCGCGGTTACCTGGCGGGTGAGGCCCTGAAGCTATCGCTGTTGAGCATGAACACCGCCTATTTGAACCATAACGTGCGGGATCTGGAGATCGTCAAAACTATCTCGTTGCGTCATCACTTCATCGAGTGCGCGGTCGCCACGCCGCACACCAACGCCGCTCAAGCCACTCACCTCCTGAGTACCGATGACCCGTGGGCCACCCAAAAACAACAATTGGTCAGCCAAGGCACGCTGTGCTTCAAACTCACCGAAGCGCTGTTTGAACACGATTACCCTGAGCACAGCCTGCGGCGGATCAAAGGCATCAGCGTGTCGTTGCCCGCAACGCTGGGGCCGTATGAAGACATCAAGGCGATATTGACCCAGACCCGCAACGAAATCGTGCTGCCAACCGGCGAGCGACGTACGGACATGCGCGGGCATCAGCACATCGCCTTGTCTACCGGCCTTGATGACAACGGCCTGTTCAGCCTCACGTTCGACAGCAATGATCGCTACCTGCCCTTTGAATACACCGGGGCCATCTCCGATTGGACCCTGGAGTTCCCGAATCCGGCCAAGCAAAAAGCCCTGCTCGAAACCATCAACGATATTGTTATTCACCTGCGCTATACCGCCAGGGCGATGCCTGCCAGCCGGGGCAACGTATGAGCGACGACACGCTCAACCTGCACATCAACAGCCCGGCCCTGCCCAAAGGCGGCGGTGCCATTCAGGGCACCGGCAAGGGCTGGGGCGCCGTCGGTGCCAGCGGCACGGCAACCTTTGAAATCCCCTTGCCGGTTTCGGCGGCGCGCGGCTATACGCCAGCCATGGCGCTGACGTACCACAGCAACGCCGGCAACGGCCCGTTCGGGCTGGGTTGGACGCTGCCCATCGGCGCCATTAGCCGGCGTACGTCACTGGGGGTGCCCGGCTACACGCTCGACGATGAGATGCTAGGCACCGACGCGCAAATAGCCTTACCCGAACGCGATGCCGAGGGCGCGATCATCAGCCACCGCGCCGCCGCGTTCAATGGCCTGGCGCTGGGCACCGACTACGTGGTTACCCGGCATTTTCCCAGAGTCGAGAGCCGCTTCGACCGTATCGAACACTGGCAATCGGAAACCGACCAGGCAGGCTTTTGGTTGATACAAGGTGCTGATGGCAGCCAGCACTTCTACGGCAAAAACGCGTTGGCGCGCATTGCCGATCCAGACCACCCGCACCATGTGGCGCAATGGTTATTGCAGGAAAGCCTGAATGCCCACGGCGAGCACATTTATTACCACTACAAAAAAGAAACCGAGCAGTCGCGTTACCCACGCGACTGCCGCGCCCAGCATTATCTGGAAAGCGTGTGCTATGGCAACTTCACCGCCAGGGAGCAAGAACAGCTTTACCTGTGGCAGACCGAGGATAAACCGGCGACAGGCTGGCACTTTCAATTGCTCTTTGATTATGGCGAACGCGCGCTTGAAGCGGATCAGCGACCGACGTATCAGCCGGCCCGTGAGTGGCCCGCACGAAACGACCCCTGCTCGGACTTTTCTTTCGGCTTTGAATTACGCACCCTGCGCCTGTGCAACCAGGTGCTGATGTTTCACCACTTT
Organism: Pseudomonas sp. ICMP 460; assembly: GCF_002723595.1. NCBI lineage: Bacteria > Pseudomonadati > Pseudomonadota > Gammaproteobacteria > Pseudomonadales > Pseudomonadaceae > Pseudomonas > Pseudomonas sp. ICMP 460. The sequence continues at coordinate 51,556 of NZ_LKBR01000007.1, read as the reverse complement.
CCCCAAGAAGCGTCAATGGGCGCCGAGCCGATACTGGTCAAGCGCTTGCTGCTGGAGTACCGCGACCGCACACATGCCAGCCTGTTGAGTGGGGCGCATGAGCAGGCCTTCGACGGCTCGGGCAATAGCGTGAGCCGCCCGCCGCTGGAATGCTTTTATCAATCGAGCCAGCTCACGTTGGACCCAAGCCGCTATCAGGCCTTCAGCTCGCTGCCCACGCTCAATGATGGCGATCGGCATCAGTGGGTCGATCTGTATGGCGAGGGCCTGCCGGGGCTGTTGTACCGCACTGACAAGAGTTGGTATTACCGCGAACCGCTCAGGCCGCAGCACGCAGACAGCGGCGACGAGGTGATCTTCGGTGCTGCGCAAGCATTGCCGCGAATACCGGTTGCCGACAGTACGAGGCCCATCCACCAGGCGTTGGCCGATATCAATGGCGACGGCGGTCTGGACTGGCTGGTTGCACAGCCGGGCATGAGTGGTTTTTTCAGCTTGGACGAGCAGCGCAATTGGTCGGGCTTCACACCCTTCGATGCATTTCCGTCGGAGTTCTTCCATGCTCAGGGCGCGCTGGCCGACCTGATGGGCGCAGGCGCGCATGACTTTGCGATGATTGGCCCGCGCAGCGTGCGCCTGTATGCCAATCGCCGAAAAGCCGGCTTCGCGCCTGCCATCGAGGTGCCGCATACAGCCGACGATGCCCTGCCGATCATTTCGTCCTCGCCCAACGAGCTGGTGGCCTTCAGCGATGTGCTCGCCACGGGCCAACAGCACCTGGTGCGTATCCGCCACAACGAAGTGAAATGCTGGCCGAACCTGGGTCGAGGACGTTTCGGCCAAGGGTTTGTGTTCGCCACGTTGGCATTGCCTTATCAAACATTCCACGCGGCGAATGTGCGGCTGGTCGACCTCAATGGCAGCGGCGCGACAGACTTGCTCTACCTGACCGCCAATTACCTGAGTGTCTTCCTCAATACAGGCGGCAACGGCTTTGCGCCAAAGGCAATCAACGTGCCGTGGCCAGACGGCGTACGGTATGACGAGCGCTGCCAGGTCAGCCTGGTCGATCTGATCGGCCTGGGCTGCCCGAGCCTGATCCTCAGCGCACCACACCAGACGCCCATCCACTGGCGCTACGACTTTTTCACGCAAAAGCCCTGGCTGCTCATGCGCACCTATAACAACATGGGCACGCGCGCATCAGTGCTGTATCGCAGCAGCGCCCAAGAGTGGCTGGATGAAAAACGTGAACAGCGTGCCAACGCCAAGCCTGCCTTCTGCCAGTTACCCTTTGCCGTCTGCCTGGCCAGCCAATACACCCAACTGGATGAAATCAACGGCAACCAACTCACCCAGCGCGTGCGTTACAGACAGGCTTATTACCACCGGGCAGACCGCGAGTTTCATGGCTTCGGGCTGCTGTTGCAGACCGACACCGACCACCCCAAGAGCAACCAGCACACTCAAGGTTTCAGCGCCGCCGTGTGCACCAAAACGTGGTTTCATACCGGGCAATCGATTGATAGGGCCACCCTCGGCCAGAGCGCTCATGACTCGCAGGCCAAGGCCATCGGCCCGACGCTGTTAAGCCGGTACAGGGCGACCGGGCGCGACCGGCCGCTTGAGCATCACGACGACCTGATCATCGAGCCTGCGCCGTCCCTGTTGCGCGAAGCGGCGCGCGCACTCAGCGGGGCGGTTCTGCGCGTGGAGGTGATGGCCGCGGACCCGGCGCAGGGCGCAGTGCCCTACTCAGTCACCCAACACCGTTACCTGCTGCGCGAACTGGCGCCCACCAGCACACACACGCCCTACGCCCGGCTGCTGCCACTGCCGCTGGAGTCCATCAGCTATCACTACGAAGGTGTGCAAGACGACCCGGTGTGCCGGCACCAGATCAACCTGCGACGAGACGCTTATGGCTGCCTGGTGCATGGCGTCACGATTGATTATGCACGCCGTACAACCGCCGACACCTCGGCGCCGGCCGTGCTGGTCGACGAGCACCAGCAACGCTGGTGGCGCGATACCCATGACAGCGCGCAACAGTTCTATTACCTGAGCGAAACCCTGGCGCAATACATTCATCTGGACGCTGCACCGCTGCACTGCCTGGCCTTGCCCTACCGGCAACGCCACAATGCACTGGTGCTGGGCAAGGCCCCCGCCGTCGACGGACTCAACCTTGAGCGCATCGCCTATGAAGGCTTCATCGATAACCGCAACGGACCGCTGGCCGCCAGTGCCAAGCGCGAACTGAGTGGCTTGCAAGTGCAGTACTACCGGCAAGCCGGTGCCCGCGGCCAGACCCTGGAGCCCGGCGTCGCGACCGCCCAGGCCTTGACTGATTACCTTGAAACCGCAGCGCTGGATGGCAAAGCCGTGGATGTTTACCAAGACCTGCCGGCCCAGCCCAACCAGCCTGCGGTAGATTTGGCGCAAAAGCTTGCGGACAGCGGCTACCGCACCCTGGCGCTGTTTTTTCTGTTGGACGGCGAGGTGCCGCCCGCAGAGCATCGCCTGTGGTCCATCCGCAGGCACTTTGCGCGCTACGCCAAGGCCACCCAGTTTTATCGTTTAAGGGCACTGCGTGCGACCGAGGCCCACGGCGAAACACGGTTGGCGTACGACCCCTACACGCTGCAAATCATGCGGGTGAAAACGCCGGACGGGTGTTTGACCCGCGCCGAATATGACTATCAGACGCTGCTGCCAAAAAAAATTGTCGACCCCAATGGCAATATTCAAGAGGCACTGTATGACGGTTTTGGACAAGTGCTCGCCAGCACCTTTTACGGCCATGAACACAACCTTGCGGTGGGGTTTTCAGCCTTGCAAGACTACCGCCCACTCAAGGCTGTGACGCCTGCGTTTGCCATTGCAAATGCGAAAAGCGTCTTGCAGAAAATGGCCAGCGCGCACTGTTACGCTCCATTCAGCTGGATGGGCGCGATTGATTTGGCTCTGGTCAAGCCTGAGTGGGTTGCCAAGGCGTATGTGTTGCCCAGCGGGCATATCCGAATGCGCGCGCGGGTGCGCCTGACCAGCAGCCGCCAAGCACTCAGCGAAAGTGAACAACAACTCAAGGCATTGATCGACACCGCCCGCCGAACACCGGTACATGGGCTGATGCTGCAGGCCGACTGTTACCCGGACGACAGCGCGCAACAGATCCGTATCAGCTTGAGCTACTGGGATGGCTTTAGCCGCGCCTTGCAGAGCCAACAGAAAACCGAGCCTGGCATGGCCAACGCTGTCGACGAACACGGTAACCTGCTGGTCGATGACCTGGCGGACGCAGCACCCGGCGCCTTGAAAAAACAACTTCGCCAGGTGCAGGCCGACCCGCGCTGGCGGGTCAGTGAGCGTGTCGAACACAACAACAAGGGCCAGGTCGTGCGTATCTACCGCCCTTACTTCGCCGACAAGCATGGCTACATCAATGATCAATCGATGCGCGAGTTGGGCCACAGTGACCGGCAATTCTACGACCCGCTGGGGCGCCCCACCCAGGCATTCACCGCAGGCGGTTTCATGCGGCGTACCACTTACTGGGCGTGGTACACCGTCAATGAGGACGAAAACGACACCTGTGAAGAAATGCACGAATTAAACGATTCGAACACCCCCGACCCGCTCGTGCGATAACCCTCGCCACTGAGTGCCGCTGACGGCCGCGCAGGTGGGTCGATCTAAAATGGGCCATTACGATGGCCCATTCACTCTGCGTCAGGTGCGCGCGCGTCGGCGCCAAAGCGCGCCGTAGGTGGCATACCCGCGCGTGGCCACCTCGACCAGGAAGCCGCGCCACTCGGTCAGCGCTGATATTACGCCTCGGGCAGCCATCACCAGCAGGCGAGTGCCATGGCCTTGCGCCGCCACGGGCAAGCCGGTCATCGCGACGGTCAAGGCTTCAACGCCCGTAGAGGCCCAATACGCCCATACTTGACTGAACATTCTGCTCAGCCCACCGTGCATCGTCGCTACCGGGTCTGGAAGCTGCAAGGTTTGACCATGCGGGTCGCGGGTGGCCGTATCGTGCCCGGCGCGAATCAGCGTGCCCATTGCCGCATCGTAGGCTTCCATCGCGGGCACCACGTTGGGGCTGATCAGCGCAGGCACGTCCGCGCCATACATTGCATTGGCAATGGTTGCGACCGCGTAGGTTGCCGTCGATGCGGCGGTGCGTCCAACCCTGGCCCTTAATGGCGTGCTGCCCCAGGAGACGCCGGTGCCGTGCCCGCGGATGACCTGGCGCACCAACTCGCGGCTCAGCGAGCGTAAATGCCCGCTCAGCCGCTGGGTCGCCCCAGGGTCCCAGCCTTCACCGGCTTGCGCACCCAGCGCGTCGGCATGCGCGGCATACCCAACACCTGCAATACCTGCCGAAATAACCCCAAGGTGTGGCGCAAAGCGCGTCCAGTTACCGGCAACCCCTGAGCTCATGTGCGCCGCCGCCAGTGCATCCAGCCCCGCGACGGTATAGCGCAGAATCTGGTTACGTTGCGCGGTGGGTTCGACGGTGCTGAACACCGCCAGATCGATGCCTGTCGCGATGGCGTTGGCAATATACGTTGATAAACCATCGCGAATCGCAGCCGACGCGGCGTCTTGTAGCCGTGGCCGCAAAATCCGTCCCATACCGGCGATTCCGCGCTTGACGAAAGACAGGTGGTTTTGAGTTCCATTGGCCGATTCAAGCGCCGAATTGCCCGTCAGCCCGTGCGGGTCAATCTCGGTGATGGGGTTACCGCCGACCATGGCGTACAGGTTCAAGCCATCGGCATCGCCGGTCGGGTCCGGGCTGACCCAACGGCACAACCAAGGCGCGTAATACCTGAACCCGTAGTAATAAAGCCCACTGGCATCGCGCTCCTTGCCCGAATAGCGAATAAACCTGTAGCGCGCCTCGCTGAGGTTTTTAGCCGCCCGCCACGCCGTACCGCCGTAGGCGTAATAGCTTTCCTGGCTGAGCAGTTGCGCCTGCTCACCGAGTTCCAGGCTGCTGCTGCCCAAGTGGTCCGACAAACCGAAACGTATCTGCACCGCCTGGCTGACGCCCGAAGGGTGGCGATCCCAGAGCAGTACGCGCACCGTGGTAGTGCCCAGGTTCAGGTTGAGTACATTCAACTGCTCGCCCGTTGCGCTGTCGTGTCGAACCTCCAATCCAGGCAAATAACGCACCTCGGCCGTATGCATCACGCCCTTGGCGTGGGTTACCCGCCGCTTGAGGATGCGCTGCCCCGTCGCATCGTACGCGTAACGTTCCTCATCATCGTCACCGCCCTCGCGCGCCACTTGCGTCATGCGCACCAGTTGATTGCGCACATCCCAGCCCATGCCGGGCGTGCCCTCCAGCCCTTGCAGGTTGCCGCTGCGGTCAAAGCCGCGGCCAAGGCCCGGTGCGGCACCGCCTGCGGTCTGCGAGGAAAAATGATTGCTGCCGGCCGCCACGCGAAGCTGGCGAGTGAAGCCGGTGCCGCTGCTGGGCACGTGTTGCAATGTCAGCAAATTGCCGGCCTCGTCATAGCTGAACTGCTGGGTGTAACGGCGCCATACGCTGTCGTCAGTCGAGCCGAACGCGACGCTGGCCGGCAAACCTGGGCCGCCATGACTGCCGACGGTTTCGCGCCCGGTGGCCTTGATCAGTTGCGATAACGTGTCGTAATCATAAAGGCTGGCCGAATTGACCAGGGTGTTACTCGACCATTGCGTCGGCTGCGCGCGGTCGTCGATACGCACCACGTTACCCACGCAGTCATAGTCGTAGGTCAGGTCTTGCAGCGCGTTACCCACCGCCAGCGGGCCTGGCGGATGGGCCGTCAGCTGGCGCAAGCGACCATCGAACGGACGATAATGCAGGCGGCGCAGCACACGATTACCGGCGCGTTCTGAGGTGACCTTACCCGCCGCGTTGTAATCACGCTCGCCCACCAACTGTGTGCGCTTGCCGCCCTTGGGCAACAGAAAAATGCTCGCCGGCTGGCCGTCAACGCCGTAGGCGTACTCGAAACGATTGCCCTTGGCATCCATGTGATGCAGGCGTTCACCCAGCGCGTTGAACCCAACCGATGTCTGGAAGCGCTCGGGCGCCAGGCGCAGGTCGCGCTCTGCATCGGGCTGCGGCCAATCCAGGGCTGCCGACGCCTGCCGAAATTGCCGGGTCTGCTGAATAACTTCAGCGCGCAACCCGTAAAACTCATGGAACAACGAGCCGCCCCCGTCATCATGACGCAGCACTTGGCCACAGCGATTGCGTGCAGCCTCTTCATCCGATTGTTCAGCATAGGCAAGGCGTTCGACACACAGCGCTTGCGCGTCACCGGCCATGTGTTCAAACACCGCAACCGGGCGCACGTATTGATCGTAGTGATGCACCTGGTGGGCGCCGCGCGCATCCCATTCTTCAAGCAACTGCCCGGCCGCGCCCGGCAACGTGATGCGCCAACCGGCATCCACGCTGTCGGTGCGCAATGCTTGCCCGCCGAGGCTGTAGACCGTGCGTTGATTGGGCTGAAGGCCAGGCTGCGAGCGCGACAATTGAAACAAGCGCGGGTCCCACTGCTCAATCAGCATGCCCGTACTGCTTAACACCTGACGTTGAATACGCGCTTGCGCTTCACCCTGTGCGGTAGAGCGGTGATAGTCGACGTTACGCACAATCAACCCGCGCGGGTCGAACGCTGCCAGCGACGGCGTGTTTCGATGGATCAAATTAGACATGCCCTCAAGACCTTATTCTGAGTAAGTAGTCTTGAAAGGCTAGTGTTGGGGGATGGGTGCAGGTGGTGCTGGAGGATGTTTTGTGTGTCCGGGTACGCACATCGCCTCGACCCGCTCGCGCGGGTCGAGGCTGCGCTCAGTGCCCGCCGGCGCAGGTCGGCGAGGCCGGGGCTGCGTCGATTTTCGCCCATTCTTCAGGCGAATAGGTATGCAGCGCGAGCGCATGAAACTCGCCCATCAGGTCACCCAAGGTGGCGTAGACGGTCTGATGGCGCTTGACCCGGTTAAGCCCCTCGAACTGCTGGCTGACCAGCACGGCCTTGAAGTGAGTTTGCAACCCACGGCTGTGCAGGTGGCTTTCATCCAACACGCTCAAGTGTTGCGGGCTCAGGGCGGCAAGTGCCGTTTCGATACGCTGTTGCATGGTCATTGCTGCTTACTTCTTCTTGGCCGGTGCGGCGGCTTTAGGCGTCAGCTCGTTGGTCATGTCTTCCAACAGCTTGTTCACCACCGGCACGGCGCTTTCCAGCTTGGCTTGGGTCATTTGGGCCGACTGCTGGGTCAGCTGCGGCATTTTTTCCAGGACTTTCTTGCCCAATGGCGACTGGTAGAACGCTACCAGGTCCTTGAGTTCGGATTCGCTGAAGTTGGTGGTGTAAAGCTTGACCATGTCCGGTTTCAGCTTAGGCCAGCCAATGGCCTGGTCCAGCGCGGCGTTGGCCTTGGCCTGGTAGCTGTCCAATACGGACTGCTTGGCGGCAGGCGCCTTGGTCTGTTCGAAACGCTGAGCGAACATTTGCTGCACTTGCATGTACACCGGAGTGCCCAGCTTGTCAGCGTGCGCCAGCGTCAGGAAAGCTTCGGCACTGGCGTTGTGGCTGGCGGTATCGGCAAAGACTTGGCCGCTGGCGCAAACCAGAGCAACCGCGGTACAGATGGCACGAAGACGAGTCATCGAGTTTCCTTTTCTAGCAGGCGAGGTCTTACCCCCAAGGGCGGCTATTCTGCGCCTAAAAAACTCCACGGCTCAACCCCACCCCTACTTTGGCCAGGTTTTACGGGGGTTCAATGCGATGAACAGTCTTTTATGGAACCCCATAGGCGCATCACGGCCTAAACTGCGCAGACGAACCTGAAGGAGTATGCCCGATGAGCCGTATCGAAACCGACAGCCTGGGGGAAGTTCACGTCCCGGATGACGCTTACTGGGGTGCGCAGACCCAAAGATCGCTGGTCAACTTTGCCATCGGTGAGCAGCGCATGCCCCTGGCGGTACTGCACGCGCTGGCCCTGATCAAAAAGGCTGCGGCCCGGGTCAACGACCGCAACGGCGACTTGCCCGCCGATATCGCCCGCCTCATCGAACAGGCCGCCGACGAAGTGCTTGCAGGCTCGCATGACGACCAGTTCCCACTGGTGGTGTGGCAAACCGGCAGCGGTACGCAAAGCAACATGAACGCCAATGAAGTGATCGCCGGCCGCGCCAACGAGCTGTCGGGCAAGCCGCGTGGCGGCAAGAGCCCGGTGCACCCGAATGATCATGTAAACCGCTCGCAAAGCTCGAATGACTGCTTCCCCACCGCTATGAGCATTGCGGCCGTGCAGGCGGTGACCCAGCAACTGCTGCCCGCGATTACCCACTTGTCGGGTGGCCTGGCAGAATTGTCGGCGCGGCACATGAAGCTGGTGAAAACCGGCCGCACGCACATGATGGACGCCACGCCGATCACCTTTGGCCAGGAACTCTCGGCGTTTATCGCCCAGTTGGATTACGCCGAACGCGCGATTCGCAGCGCCCTGCCTGCAGCCTGCGAACTGGCCCAGGGCGGTACCGCCGTCGGCACCGGGCTGAATTCACCGCACGGCTTTGGTGAAGCGATTGCCGCCGAGCTGGCGGCCTTGTCGGGTTTGCCGTTCGTGACTGCGCCGAACAAATTTGCCGCGCTCTCAGGCCATGAGCCACTGGTGACCCTGCACGGCGCGCTGAAAACCCTGGCCGTGGCGCTGATGAAAATCGCCAACGACCTGCGCCTGCTGGGCTCCGGCCCGCGCGCCGGGCTGGCCGAGGTCAAGTTGCCGGCCAACGAACCGGGCAGCTCGATCATGCCGGGCAAGGTCAACCCTACCCAGTGCGAAGCACTGTCGATGCTGGCGTGCCAGGTGCTGGGCAATGACGTGACCATCGGCATTGCCGCCAGCCAGGGGCACTTGCAGTTGAACGTGTACAAGCCGGTGATCATCCACAACCTGCTTGAGTCGATCCGCCTGCTGGCCGACGGCTGCAACAACTTCCAGGAACACTGCGTTGCCGGTCTTGAGCCGGATGCCGAGCAAATGGCCGAACACCTGGAGCGCGGGCTGATGCTGGTGACGGCGCTTAACCCGCATATCGGCTACGACAAGTCGGCGCAGATCGCCAAGAAAGCGTACGCCGAAGGGCTGACGTTGCGCGAAGCGGCGCTGGCGCTGGGTTACCTCACCGACGCCGAGTTCGACCAGTGGGTACGCCCGGAAAACATGCTCGAAGCGGGGCACTAAGCGTATAGCCGTTTAGGTTTGTGACTTGGGTTTTGGGTGCATATCCGTTGTTGAGGTTATGGCTTATATCGGTTCCGCTCTTACAGCGGGTCACTTTTGATAGAGCGCAAAAGTAACCAAAACGCTCTTGCCCCACCACTCGGCACCTCGCTTAGGCTCGGTGTGCCCTCACTCCGATATTACGGAGCGGGCCGCCGCGACGGGGCGTCCCTGCCCCGTCGCGGCTAAACCGGCGTCCTGCCGGTTTACCCGCTCCGTAATATCTGCGTTCGGCCATCGTGGTTTAACGGGGCGCTTCTAGATCAAGATCACAATCAAAAGCAGGCGGCCTGAAAGCCGACCCAATCTCACACGCTGAATGCGGTCAAATGTGGGAGATTTATGGCTGAAAAAGCGGGACGCAGAGCGTCCGGAGCGGCATTACCACGCAGAGCGTGGGAACGATCATCTAAGCCGGAGGCCCGAAAGCCGACCCAATCCCCCAAGCAGAATCTGGTCAAACTGTGGGAGGGGGCTTGCTCCCGATGGCGGTGGGTCAGTCAATTCATGTATCAACTGTAAAACTGCTATCGGGAGCAAGCCCCCTCCCACATGGGGGCTTGCTCCCGATGGCGGTGGGTCAGTCAATTCATGTATCAACTGTAAAACTGCTATCGGGAGCAAGCCCCCTCCCACAAAAAGCAAAAAAACAGATCTGCTGTGTACTCAAGACCCGCCTTTGACCTGCTTCTGATCTGCTTCAACCACTCAGGTCGGCTTTCAGGCCGCCGTGCTCTTGCT